>JAZSNW010000050.1:0-2416 GCA_045536615.1 Acutalibacteraceae bacterium
GTGGATGAGGTGTATAAGCAGCTTGAAAATATTTTCCACCTCATCCGCCTCGAAAACTCGGCACCTTCCCCTCAAGGGGAAGGCATATACAGTTCATAATTTAATATACATAACAAAAAAGTTGGAGTTTTAATTTTAAAACTCCAACTTTTTAATTTTCTAAATCCTTTGCAATTTGCTTTTTAAGTTCTTCCAAAGAATTAAATTTCTTTTCATCCCTTAAAAATTTAACCGGAATAATTTTAACTTCCCTGCCGTATAAATCACCCGAAAAGTTTTTAATAAAAGTTTCACTTATAACATAATCGGTTTCATAAGTTGGGCGGATACCTATATTAGTAATCGCGTCATATTCTCCACAATCGATTATCGCCTTTGTTTTATAAACCCCAAAACGAAGTTTAACTAAATCTTTTGGGTATTTTTGGTTTATAGTCGGGAACCCGATTGTTCTTCCCCTTTGGTCACCTTTTTGCACCATTGCGGTGAAGCCAAACGGCTTAAACAAAAAGTTGTTTGCTTTTTCTACATCGCCTTTTTTTAGTAAACCGCGTATGTATGAAGAAGAAAGGGTTTCTCCGTTTTCCAAAAGATAAGACGGCATAATTTTTAATTGGATAGAATTTTTATTGCAAAAATCAATAAGTGTATCGGTATCTCCCCCGCCGTTTTTACCAAAATGGTAATTAAAACCACAAGAAATATACGAAGCCCCTATTTCGTCCTTTAAAAAGTTTAAAAAATCAAGTGGTGAAGTGTTTTTAACCTTTTGAAAATCAAGTGTAATAACCTCATCAAACCCAAGTTCTTTCAAATATTCGCACTTTTCTTTAAAGGTGTAAATAAGTTCGGTGTTGCCACTAATAAGCATTTTAGGCGGTTTTTCAAAAGTTAGAGCAACTTTTTTAAAACCGCTTGGCAAATCACACACACTTCGGTGCGCCAAATGAAGCCCGTCAAAAGTTCCCAAAGCAACTGCGGTTTTCATTTTTTACACCTCCGGATAATTTATTATGCACTTAATAGCAACCTGCTGTTTTTCACAATCGGCAATACCGATGCCTAAAAATTGATTTTTGTATTTTATACGAAAAAGCTCGTTTTCTTTAAAATCTTCAACATTAAGACGCCCAAAATCAAGCTGACCACCGTTGCAAAAACGAACTGCCTGATTTTTTGTAACACTTAAAGCCCGCAAATGCTTAACGGCGGTTTCTTCGTTTAACAAAAAGTTTGAAATATTTTCTTCATTTATATCATCAAGCGAAACGCACTTTTCGATATCAAAGCCCGATGTCATAATGCGTTCAAGCTCGCTTAAAGTTGCGCCACAACCGAGAGCGTTGCCGATGTCACGCGCAAGCGACCTTATATATGTACCCTTTGAAACATGGCACAAAACAGTAAAACAATTTTCATTGTCAAGCGGTTTTAAAACCGATAATTCAAAAACCTCAATTTCGCGGGGTTTAATTTCCACCGTTTTGCCTTGGCGCGCCAAATCATAAAGGCGCACGCCGTCTTTTTTAAGGGCGCTGTACATTGGCGGTATTTGAGAAATTTTACCAACAAATTTTTGAATTATAAGGTCAATATCCGATTGATTAACCTTTACCTGCCTTTCGGCAATAACATTGCCTGTGATATCGTCAGTGTCGGTCAAAACGCCGAGTTTCACCTTTGCAATATATTTTTTATCATCATCAAGCATAAGGGATGAAAGCGCGGTTGCACGCCCCAAAAGCACAGGCAAAACGCCCGTTGCCATTGGGTCTAATGTGCCGGTATGTCCCACACGCTTTTCACCCGCTAAACGCTTAATTCTTGCAACCACCGAAAACGAGGTAATGCCGTTTGGCTTATTTATTAACACAAGCCCCTGCATTTTTAGTCCTCCATATACTTTTGAACCACAGCCAAAACTTGTGCTTTAACCTGGTCAATCGTGCCCTTTAAAATTGCAGCCGATGCCGACTTGTGACCGCCGCCACCAAGTTCTTTTGCAATTTCGGCAGCATTTATTCTTTCAAAGGTGCGAATTGAAACCTTAAAGGCATCCTCATCAATCTGCTTTGCAGTAACACCAATATCAATACCCTCAACGCTGCGGGAAATAAGGGCAATACCCTCAAGCTCGGCACCAAAGCAACCCGTTTGCTGCTGCATTTCGGTGGTAACGCTTAAAATAACGCATTTATCGTTAAAATGATATTCCATTGTTTCAAGCACACGGCGTTCCAAATCTAAAAGATTTTTCGACTTTGTGTCAAACATAAGGCGGTTAATTTCACCTGTGTTGATATTATAATCATAAAGCATTGAAGCAATTAAGTGTGTTTTTGCGGTAACATTTGAATATTTAAAGCAGCCGGTGTCGGTTGCAATGCCCGCATAAAGCGCCTTTGCAGTTATGTCG
>JAZSNW010000019.1:0-2982 GCA_045536615.1 Acutalibacteraceae bacterium
GGTTGGAAGTACGCGGTTATGATTACCATTTCGCTTGTGCTTTTATATCTTGCAATTAAAAAGCAGTTTGAACCCTTGCTTTTAATTGGTATTGCTTTTGGTATGCTTCTAACAAATCTTCCGGGTGCCGGTCTTTATAACGAGGCACTTTGGTCCGAATTTATGACCGAAGGCAGTAAGTATTACCACGATTACGGTTACATCCTTGCAAACGGCGGCCTTTTGGACTTCCTTTACATTGGTGTTAAAACCTGTATTTACCCTTGTCTTATCTTTATAGGCATCGGTGCTATGACCGACTTTGGCCCCCTTATCTCAAACCCAAAATCACTTCTTTTGGGTGCTGCTGCACAGGTTGGTATTTTCGCTACCTTCGTTGGTGCAAAATATATGGGATTTAATGGTTTAGAATCGGCTTCTATTGGTATTATCGGTGGTGCTGACGGCCCTACTGCTATTTTCGTTGCTTCAAAATTAGCACCCCACATTTTAGGTGCTATTGCCGTTGCTGCATATAGTTATATGGCACTTGTGCCTGTAATTCAGCCCCCAATTATGAAACTTCTCACCACTAAAAAGGAACGCGATATTGTTATGAAACCCCTTCGCGAAGTTTCAAAAACCGAAAAGATTTTGTTCCCCATTATTATCACAATCTTTGTTGCATTGCTCGTTCCGTCTGCTACCCCGCTTGTTGGTTGCTTAATGCTTGGTAACCTTTGGAAAGAATGCGGCGTGGCTGAACGCCTTTGCAAAACCGCACAAAACGAACTTATGAACATTGTTACCATCTTCCTTGGTATTTCGGTTGGTGCTACCGCTACTGCAGGCACATTCCTTAATACTGAAAGACAGCTCGTTAACATTGGCGGTACTGAAATTAATATGCTTCGCCTTCCCACAGTTGAAATTATTGTTTTAGGCGTTGTTGCATTTGGTGTTGCTACTGCTTGCGGTGTTATTTTTGCAAAGTTTATGAACATTTTCTCAAAGAACAAAATCAACCCGCTTATTGGCTCAGCCGGTGTTTCCGCTGTTCCAATGGCTGCCCGCGTTTCACAAATGGTTGGTCAAAAAGCAAACCCATCAAACTTCTTGCTTATGCATGCTATGGGCCCGAATGTTGCGGGTGTTATCGGTTCGGCTATCGCTGCCGGTGCGCTTATAGCTATATTCGGATAAAGGAGAATTTAAATGAACAAAAAATTATTTATAACCGATACCATTTTGCGTGACGCGCACCAATCACAAGCCGCCACCAGAATGAAAATTGAAGATATGATTCCCGCTTTGGAACGCCTTGACCAAATTGGTTATTGGTCACTTGAATGTTGGGGCGGCGCTACATTTGACGTTTGTATGCGCTTTTTAAACGAAGACCCGTGGGAACGCCTTCGCACACTTAAAAAATATATGCCCAACACAAAACTTCAAATGCTTTTCCGTGGCCAAAACATTCTCGGCTATAAGCATTATGCTGACGATGTTGTTGATTCTTTTGTTGGAAAATCAATTGAAAACGGCATCGAAGTTATTCGTATTTTTGATGCACTTAACGATACCCGCAACCTTGAACAAGCAATCAAAAGCTGCAAAAAATATGGCGGTATTTGCGAGCCCGCTTTAAGCTATACCGAAAGCCCCGTTCATAATGAAGAATATTTTGTAAAACTTGCAAAAGAACTTGAACAAATGGGCGCTGATGTTATTTGCATTAAAGATATGGCAAACTTGCTTTTACCTTTTGATGCTTATTCGCTTGTTAAAAAGCTTAAAGAAAATGTTAGTGTGCCAATTCACCTTCATACCCACAACACAACAGGTACAGGTGATATGACCTATTTAATGGCTGCTCAAGCAGGTGTTGATATTGTTGATACCGCATTGTCACCATTGGCTAACGGTACTGCACAACCCGCTACTGAAGCATTGGTTGCTACCCTTAACGGTACTGCACGCGACACAGGTCTTGACCTTAATAAGTTAAGCGATGTTGCAGCACACTTCCGCGGTGTTGCTGATAAAATGAAGGCCGACGGCATTTTAGACCCCAAGGTTTTAAATGTTGACACCAAAACACTTATTTATTAAGTTCCCGGTGGTATGCTCTCTAATATGCTTTCACAGCTTAAGCAAGCCGGTAAGGAAGACAAATATTACGATGTACTTGCCGAAGTTCCGCGTGTTCGTAAGGACTTTGGCTATCCCCCACTTGTTACACCCACAAGCCAAATTGTTGGCACCCAAGCAGTTATGAACGTAATTGCCGATGAAAGATATAAAATGGTTCCCAAAGAATCAAAAGGTCTTTTAAAGGGTGAATACGGCCGTTTGCCTGCAGAGGTTAACGAAGATGTTCGTAAAAAGTGCATTGGAGATGACGAGGTTATCACCTGCCGTCCTGCCGACCTTATTGAGCCCGAGCTTAAAAAATACGAAGCCGAACTCCAAGAAAAAGGTCTTGGCAATGGCTCTACCGAAGATGTATTAAGCTATGCTCTCTTCCCACAGGTAGCCGAAAAATTCTTTAAGGTGCGCGATGCCGAAACTATGACTCGCAACCTTATTGTTGAAGATTTGTCTATCTAAAATTTGAAAGAAGGAATTATTATGACAAAGAAGTTTTCAATTCTTCTAGTGTTCTCTTTAATTTTAAGTTTAACAGTTTGCTTTGCCGGTTGTGATAAAGAAAATTCCTTGCCCGATGATAATAGTCAGCCCACCTCTCAAGTAGAATCTGACACAACATCTACAGACAGCAAGGAAGATTTAACAAGTTCAAACTTATCAGATACCACATCTGAAAAGGATAAAGAAACATCTAAAAACGAATCTTCCAAACCAGCGACCTCAACCGATAAAACAAGCAGTCAGGCAAAACCCTCAACCCAAACCAGTAGCCAGCAAAAACCCGCCGAACCCCAAAAATTAAATCCTAAAACAAATATCAAATTTGATAAATATTATTATGGCGAATTTTTC
>JAZSNW010000124.1:0-7287 GCA_045536615.1 Acutalibacteraceae bacterium
CTTTACGAAGTGTCTCCCTTATCGGAGCTTTTTGTTATTTATTTAAGTGATTTTCATATTCGGCTTTAAGGGCGTTTGCTAAATCTATCATTTCATTTTCGCACACCTTTAAAACCTGTCGGTCGTAGGTTAAAAGCCCGTTGGTTTCATCTTCAACATCGCTTACCTGTGTTAAAATTGTAGCGCAAAGTCCGTTTTGTTTAATCTGGGGCACAACCTCATTATAATAAAGCTTTAAAAGTGCTTTTTTAAATTCTTCGTTATCGGCAAAAAATCTGTAACCATAGGTGTTGTGCGGGTTAAAGGAGTGACCTTTAATTTTTGAGGAAAAACCACCGAACTCTGACAAAACAAGCGGTCGACCGTCATTTTTAAGTTTTAAAGGTTTGAAATAAATATGCTCGCTTAAAACATCGCTTTTATTTGTTTGAAACCAACCCGATGTTGCATCCCATACCCGTGTGGAGTCGGCTTTTTTCATTAAATCAAACATTTCTTCAGCCGAAAATTGTCCCCACCCCTCGTTAAAAAGGGTGTAATAGCAGACACAGGGGTGGTTATATAAAAGGTTTATGGTGTCAAGCGAATTTTTAATAAATTGTTCACGGCGAAAGGGCGTTGCCTTATGGGTAATGCCTTTTTTAAATGCAACTGTCGGCAAAGCGGTGTCAATTAAAAAGCTGTATTTACCGCTGTTTACAAGGTCTTGAAAAACCACCATACCGTGCTTGTCGCAGTAATAATAAAATAGATCGTGCTCGATTTTAATATGCTTGCGAAGTGTGTTGAAGCCACACTCCTTCATTTTTAAAACATCGTTTTCAAGCGCTTTTGGGGTAGCGGGGGTGTAAATGCCGTCACTAAAATAACCTTGGTCCAAAAGCCCGTGGAAAAAGTATGGCTTACCGTTCAGTAAAATTTTATCACCATTTATTTCAACCGTACGAAGCGCTGTGTATGACTTTATTTCATCTTCGCCCGACTTTAATGTAAAGTGATAAAGATGCGGGTTTTCGGGTGACCAATTTATTGGGTTTTTAATTTCAATATTTGCGGTATCGCCTGTAAAATCAAAGCTTTCACCATCTATTTCAAGGGTTTTATGCTCTTCACCGCCCAAAACCTTAATTTCAAAGCCCGAAAGGTGTGGGGTCACCTTAATGCTTTTAATATAATTTTTCGGCACTTGTTCAAGCCAAACGGTTTGCCAAATACCGCTGGTTTCGGTGTACCACATACCGCCACGCTTTTTACATTGCTTGCCGTATGCTAAATCTGTATCGAGTCGGTCTATAACCTCAACCCTTAAAGTGTTTTCGCCATCTTTAAGGTGGGCGGTTATATCAAACGAAAAGGGAAGATAACCGCCAATATTTTCACCGATAAAATTATCGTTTACAAAAACCTTACACTCTTGGTCAACCGCACCAAAATGCAAAAGCAAGGTTTTGTCGGTTTTGTTAAGGTTAAAGTTTTTTGTGTAAATTAAAATATCATTTTTCTTTTTTGAAAATTCAAAACCCGACAGCCGACTTTCAAGCGGAAAGGGCACAATAATTTCACCGCTTTTAACGATTTTGTTTTTGCGGTTAATTTCTAAATTCCACCTGCCGTTAAGGTTTATAAAACTATCGCGCATAAGCTGTGGGCGGGGGTATTCAGCCCAAGGCATATCTATATTCAAGTCTTTTTCAAACGGGGTATAAAGGGTTGCAAATTTTTGCTTCATTTAATCAGTTCCTTTTTCTTTTTAATAATGAATAAAAAGGGTATAAGCAGTAGCACTGCAACAAGCGATGCCAAAAAGATATTTTCGTTTGGTAAAAACGAGGTTGTACCGTCGTTATTTAAAACGGTTTCGGCATTTTTAAGCACGGCCGAGCCGATAGCGGGGCCAACTATACCGGGTATTAAAACCTGCGAAAAAATGCGTAGCCCTTGGAACATACCCGCTTTATTTTCAGGGGTGTTGTCCCTAATCATTGCACCGAAAACCGCCATACCAGAAAGGTAGCCGCACATCATAAAAAGCGAGCCGATAAATACAGGCAGAGTGGTTTTTGTAAAGAACAAAATGACATAACCAACGCAAAGTGACAAAATTGCAATGGCAGATGAAAAGTTAAAGCCCTTTTTATCATAAACCCTGCCCCAAAAAGCAGTCACAACGGCCGCCACTATAATTGCGGGCGCCATTATGAAAACATAATCGGTCATTCCGAGAGATTTTTCATAATAAATGATTAAATAAGGCATAAAAATTTGAATTGAAATGTTAAACACAACAAATGCCGCAAGGGTTAGATAAAGTGAAAGATTGTTTTTAATTGTTTTGGGCATAAAGCCGTAAAAAATGCATTTAAGATAACTTTCTTTTGGCTTTTCGATGGGTGTGTCTTTAATAAGGAAAATACCCAAAATACCAACAACCAAAACAACTACACCGATTATTGTGAAAATAAGCGACCAGCTTTGCGCCTTTTCCAAATCGAAGAACATAAAACCGCCGAAAACCACCAAAATTGCAACAAGCGGCATCATAGCGTTTATGCCCTCAACTGCGCCGCGGTTTGAAGAATCGGTTGAATCGGTAAGCCAAGCGTTAAAAGCAGCATCGTTTGCGGTAGAGCCGAAAAAGGTCATAACACAGTCCAAAATTATAACCAATGTAACACAAAGCGAGGAAATTGCTGTAACTGTTGGGAAAAGCGGGGAAATAATATCGGCTTTAATAAGCACAAAGCTGAAAATTGAAACACCCCATAATATGTAACCGCCGCAAATAAAAAGCTTGCGTTTGCCAATGCGGTCGGAAAGGGCGCCCATAAACACCGTTGTTACGGTAGCGGCAACTGCGGAAGCCGAAACCATCAGGGCGATATCATCGGCCGAGGCGTTAAACATTTTGTAGATAAAAACATTAAAATACATATTTTCAACTACCCACGCAACCTGACCAATAAGCGAAAACAGGGTGATAGCGCACCAAAAACGAGGGGAGAGTTTTGTTTTCATAAAAAATCCTCCTATAATTTGTTTAGTTAATTTTAACACAAAATAAAATTTTTCTCAATAGATAAGGTTGCAAATAACTTGAACGAGTGGTAGAATTTCATTTGTAAAGACAGGGGAAGTTTAAAATGGAGAAAACAAATGCTAAAAAAGAATATTTGCTTTTGCTTTTGGGCGCTGTTATAACTGCTGTTTTCTGCGGTGGTGTGGGCGCTTTGTTTGCGCATACCTTAAAATTTGCAAACGGTGTTTTTGGACGGTATGATTGGCTTGTTTATATCTTACCGCTTGGCGGTATTTTAACTGTTTTGCTTTTTAAGGCGTTAAAGGTTGAAAAGCAAAATATACACACGGTTTTTTCGGCTGTTAAAAATGGCGGCAAAAGCCCATTTTTACTGTCAGTAGCGGTTTTTGTCGGCACAACCGTTACACAGTTTTTTGGTGGCTCGGCCGGTAAGGAGGGCGCAGCCCTGCAAATAGGCAGCGGCATTGCTTCACCCATCGCAAACGCTTTAAGGTTAAAGGATGAAAAGTTAAAAATATTATTGCTTTGCGGTATGACGGCTATGTTTTCATCGGTTTTCACTGTGCCCCTGACCGCCCTGGCGTTTGGGCTTGAAATTATTTATATAAGCCGTAAATTTTATTTAAAGGCGGTTTTACCTCTTACAGTGTCAAGCTTTGGTGCGTTTATGGTGGCAAAGCTTTTAGGCGTTCACCCCGAAAGATTTGGCTTGCCGACATTACCAAAATTTAATGCAGTTTCGGTTTTAAAGGTTATTGCACTTATAGTGGCTTGTTCGGTGGTTACAATGCTGTTTTGCTTGGCACTTCATTTCGTTGCCGATTTATTTAAAAAGCTTTTCAAAAACGCATACCTTCGAATTGTGGTTGGCGGTGTTTTAATAATTGGTTTAACGCTGCTTGTCGGCAATAACGACTATAACGGCGGCGGTATGCATATAATCGAAAATGTTTTAAAAACGGGCACTGTGTGTTATTTGGCTTTTGCCTTTAAAATTATATTTACCGCCATTACAAATGCTGCGGGCTTTAAGGGTGGCGAAATTGTCCCTGCACTTTTTGTGGGCGCAACCTTTGGCGCGGCATTGGGTACTTTATTGGGAATTTCACCAACCTTTTCGGCGGCTGTCGGCATGGTAGTGCTTTTTGGAGGTGCCACAAAATGCACCGCCGCGGCCTTTATGCTGGGGCTTGAATTTTTCGGCATTGGCGGGGCAGGGTACTTTGCCTTGGCGGCAGTGCTTTCAAGAATTTTAACATTTAATATCGGGCTTTACACCGAAAAGAAAACTAAAAAACGACTCGATTAAGCACCGAGCCGTTTTTCCTTATTTTCGCTTTATGAATATACAACTGTCAGTATAGGTTATTGTGTTTTCTTCAAAAGAAAGCTGGTAACCTTTATTTTTTATATATTGTCTAACTTCACTGTTAGGACCCAAAAAATACATCATCAAATAATTACTGTAAGCATGACTTATATTTTGTTGGTCCACCATAATATAAAGATATGGGCTGTCAAACTGAACAGTATAATCAATCGCCTTTTGGTAATTAAGCGGTGCAGATGTAAGATTTTTTAGTTTCATACCAAAGGTATTTATGAAGCTGTATTCGGTGGCGGTTGCGGTGGGTACAGCAATGTCTTTTAGATCGATTGTGTGGTCGGCGCAAATTTCTTCAGTGGTAAGGTTAAAATAATCATATAACGGTACACCGCTGTTTGAAGCATCGTCCCAAGTGGTGTCTATATGATACCAACTGCCGTTAAGGTTTACGGTGTTCCACGCGTGCGCTTGGTTTTCGCTTGTACCCTGCACAATGGTGGAATTTATACCAACCCGATAGCACAAATATTGGAATAATTTTGAATACCCTTCACATACGGCTTTTTGGTTGCAAAGCGCACCGTAAATATCCCACACACGCGGGTAATTATTTCTGGTCGGAACATTGTCAACCGCCGAATAATCATAAGAAACCGTTTTAAGCACCGCATCGTGTATAAGCTTTTCTTTGTTAATGACAGGCGCATTTGCAGGGATGTCTGAAAGTATAGCTTTAATTTTTTGGTTTACACTTTCAATTTGGTTTTGAATTTTTTGGCGGTCGGCAACCGCAATAAGCTGACTTTTGTCATCAAAGGTGTCGGTTACATCACCGTCGGTATATGAAACATAAAAATCGACCAACATACTCTGCCCATTTTCAGAGGTTTCGGTGTAGGTGATAAATTTGGAAACCCAAAAATACTGCGGGTTGTCGGCAATAAGCTTTTGATATATTTGCCAAACGGTGTCAAAATCCACCTTAAAGTCTTTTAAATTAACAACATTTTGGGTTGTTTCAATGGCGGTGGAAATTTTCTTATAGATTTCTTTGCCCTTTTCATCAAGTGTTAAATATTGATAATATTCATCCTTTGATAAGGGCGTGTGGTATGTAACAGGTGCGATAGGCACTTCAATGGTTGGGGAAGAAACCGATGTGTTTTCGCTTGTTACATTTTGTGTAGGTTTTTCAACCACCCCACCGCCCGAGCTGTTTTGGGTGGGTTTGCTAATGCTTGGTTTAGTTTGAGTTGGTTTTGAAGTGGGCTTTTTATCGCTTTGGGTTGTAGTGTCACTTGAAGTATTGTTGCTTGCGGGTAAATTCACACTTGAATTATCGGGGTTTTTATGCTCTTTAATTTTAAAGCAGCCCGAAAGAGTTATTAAAAATGTTGCAATAATTAAACAGCAAATAGATTTTTTAAACATAAAAGCACCTTTGAAAGTTTTTTATAATATAATTATATCAATTTTTGAAAATAAACACAACATTTTTTTGAAATAGGGGGTTGACACCAACGCTTTAAAGTGTTAAAATGTTAAAGCGTTAAAACATTTAGGTTTTAGGAGGATACTTAAAAATGGTTATTGCAGACTTTTTGGAAAGAAATGCAAGACTTTACGGCAGTGAGGTTGCTTTGGTAGAGGTTAACCCATCGGAAGACCGTGACAAAGCGGTCACTTGGCGAGAGGCAAGTCTTATCGAAAGCGCTATTGATGCACCGTATAGAAGAGAGCTAACTTGGGCAGAATTTGACCGCAAGGCAAACCGTTTTGCCAATTTACTTTTAAGCCGTGGCTTTCAAAAGGGCACAAAGGTTGCAATTCTTTTAATGAATTCGCTTGAATGGTTGCCCATTTATTTTGGTATTTTAAAGGCGGGTTGCATTGCAGTACCCCTTAATTTCAGATATTCGGGTGAAGAAATCAAATACTGCCTTGATTTGGCAGATTGCTCGGTTTTGGTGTTTGGCCCTGAATTTATCGGCCGTATGGACACTGTTTATAACGAACTCCCTAAAATTAAAACAATGTTCTTTATAGGAAAAGGTAAGCCCGATTATGCCGAAGATGGCGTACAGCTTATGAACTATTGCTCTACCCAAGCACCCGCAGTTTTACTTTGTGAAGATGACTTTGGTGCAATTTATTTTTCATCGGGCACAACAGGTTTTCCAAAGGCAATTCTTCACCGCCACCGTGCACTTGTTGCATCCTGCTATACCGAACAAAACCATCACTCGCAAACCCGTGATGATGTTTTCCTTTGCATTCCGCCACTTTACCACACAGGTGCTAAAATGCACTGGTTCGGCTCACTTTTGTCGGGCAGCAAGGCGGTTCTTCTTCGTGGTGTTAAGCCCGAATGGATACTTCGCACCGTTACCGAAGAAAAGTGCACAATCGTTTGGCTTTTGGTACCGTGGGCACAAGATATGCTTGATGCTATCGAATCGGGCAAAATAAATTTGCAAGATTACCTTATTTCACAATGGCGCTTAATGCATATCGGTGCACAACCCGTGCCACCTTCACTTATTAAGCGTTGGCTTAAACATTTCCCAAATCATCAATATGACACAAACTATGGTTTAAGCGAATCTATTGGCCCCGGTTGTGTTCATTTGGGTGTTGAAAATGTTCACAAGGTTGGTGCAATAGGTAAAGCAGGACATTTGTGGGAAGTAAAAATCGTTGACGAAAAGGGTAACGCTGTTGCTGATGGTGATGTTGGCGAATTAGCAGTTAAGGGCCCCGGTGTTATGGATTGCTACTACAAAAATGAAGAAGCAACCAACGAAATTTTAAAGGATGGTTGGCTCTTTACAGGTGATATGGCAAAGGTTGATGAGGACGGCTTTATTTACCTTGTTGACAGAAAAAAGGACGTTGTAATATCAGGCGGTGAAAACCTTTATCC
>JAZSNW010000117.1:0-21580 GCA_045536615.1 Acutalibacteraceae bacterium
ATATGCATACACATTTCACTGCGGCACTCATACGAAACATCAAACGGTTTTGCAATATGGTAATTTTTCTGTTTGGGAACAACAACACCCTTGCCCTCAACGGTGCTGTTCCAGTAAGACTGTTTAGCGTCAACCGAGGCACCAACATAACTTCCGTCTACACCCCAGGTGACTTCGTCAAAGAGGTAGAACTCAAACTCGGGCAAAATGAGCATTTCATCTGCAACGCCCGAAGCCTTCATATGGTCAACAGCGGCGCGGATAATGTTTCTAGGGTACTGTGCCAAAGGACGGTTTTCAGGACTGTCAATAATCATTGCATTACCTGTCATAGACAAGGTCGGAATCTCACAGAACGGGTCGATAACTGCTGTGTCGGGGTCGGGAATGAAAACCATATCACTCTTTTCAACCACTGCATAGCCATAGTTAGAAGCATCAAAACCGATACCGCTTTTCATAGTATCCTCAGAGAAATTGCCTGCGGGGATGGTTACGTGGCGGTACTGACCGTTGATGTCAACCATTTTAAAGTCAACCATTTTAATGTCGTTGTCTTTAATAAGTTTGATAATGTCTTTAACTGTTTTTGCCATAAAGCACACCTCTTAATATTTTTGTGTATTTTTACGCACTCGGTACAAAAATTATTACCTTAATCAAAGCACCGTATAAACATAATATTATTATAAACGTATGTTGTTTAAAAATCAAGTGCAAACCCGCTTAAAACAACCGACTTTTTACAACTTGAAATCGGATATTTCATTAAACTCACTTTAACGTTATTTTAATATCACCCGTGTCGGTCTTGATTTCGCATTTTCCTCCCGTCACTGTGTTTGGTACATCAATTTTACCGGTCGAGGTTTTGGTGATAAACACTTTTTCAGAAAGCAACGAGCCCGAAACATCACCTGTGTCGGTTTCTACGCTAATCTCACCGGCATCGCAACCGTTGAATTTAACGTCACCCGTGCTTCTTTTGATAGAAAACTCTTCTTTGGCAATTACATTTTTTAAATGTATATCCCCCGTACTTCCGCTTGATAAAACACTGTTACATTCAATATTTTTTAAGTCTACATCACCCGTCGAAACCGTAATTTCAAGCAAGCCTGCGGACATATTTTCTAAAGAAATATCCCCTGTGCTTGCCTTTATTTTAATTAGTTCAGACGCCGATGCGTAAAAATCAACATCACCCGTACTTAACGAAATATCAACATTTTGGAATTTAAAATCTTTCGGAATTTCAATATCTCCGGTGCTTGTCTTTATAACGAGCAAGGTGTATTCCGTTTTGGGCAGATAAACCGTTATTTTTGGTGAACCGAAATTTATCCCAATATAATCATACCAAGATTTTTGATTGACAATGTTAATAACCAACGTATTTTCTTGAACCGTGACAGAGTGTTTCTCTTTTTTGTCCTCATAACACCCTACTTTGCACTTGCCGTCGGCGGATACTGCAAACACAATATCGGCAGTGTCGGTTTTTATTGATATATCATCAAAATTTTCTGTAATTTCATAAAGATTTGTTTGATATTTGACCGTTGACAGTTTTCTGAAATCCCATTTAAGCACTGACATTATCCCTGTAAAAATAATACTTCCAACCAATACAAGAGAAACCGCTATAATAAGCCATATTTTTGTTGTCTTTCTCATTACGCTTCCTCCTTTTTGATAAAACAGTTTTTGAGCCATATTGCAATTTTCTTGGTGAGTATTAAAATGCCTTTTGTTACCAACTTACAACAGTAAAACATAAAAATTGAAAAGCCTGCACAAACAAGTCCTGCCGAAAGCATCGCAACACCGGTATAAACACTACCTGTCACGCTCAAAACCGCACAAGCCACCACACCGCCAACGGCACAAGCAACAAGCGACACGAACACCGACCAAAGCGAAATAATCACAGACCACAACGAAACATAAACCGAGAAAATTACGGCAATCAGGGCAATAATCAACGAAAGCCATATCGGAGAGCCAAGTGCCAAAAGTACGATTTCCCAAACCTTTATTTGCCTTTTCGGTTTAATTCTTTCCTTTGCTATTTTTGCAAAGGGAGTATCTGCAACTACCTGCTCGACAATTTTTTCAACCGAGCCAACCGACAAAACCGCCTCGTCCTCCAAAACGCCTTCTTCAATTCTGTCATCTATCATTTCACCGTAAAACATCACGCGTTCTTCTATGTCTGCCGCGGGTAATCCGCACAACCCTTTTCGCAATTGCTCAAGAAATTCCTGTTTACTCATTACCTTTCGTCTCCCCTCATCGCGAATTTGTATATAGATAAAATTTCCTTCCACTCTTTTTTAAATTCCTCAATACGTTTGAGTCCCTCGTCGGTAATATGATAATATTTACGAAGTCTGCCTCCGTGTTCAGCAGTGCGAACAGTCAGCATGCCCGCCGTTTCCAAACGTTTTAAAATGGTATATAGTGTTGATTCCGACAACTCGATATATGGCTTTACATCCTTGATAATCTTATATCCGTATGAGTCCTCGTTCTTGATTGCCGCCAGAACGCAAACATCCAACAACCCTCGTTTTAACTGAATATCCATACTATGCCTCCCTTTACATAATACATCGTATCACGAAGTATTACATTTGTCAACAATTTTATAAATTAAATGAATTCTGTTTGATTTTAAGGTAAAATGCAGTATAATATAAAAAACGCACTTAAATTTTCACACTATCAACGGTTGATTTCTTCCCACTCAACCAACGGTATGTTTATTAAACCGCACAACCCGATTAAAATGTAATCAAAGGAGGCGACGTATGGACCAGATAAAAATAGGTAAATTTATTGCCGACAGAAGAAAACAGGTCAACTTGACCCAAATGCAGTTGGCAGAAATCTTAAATATCACCGACCGAGCGGTGTCAAAATGGGAAACGGGTAAATCTCTGCCCGACTCGTCTATTATGCTCGAGTTGTGCAACATTCTTAAAATTACAGTAAACGATTTATTAAGTGGGGAGATAATTACAATGGATAATTACAACAAAGAAATGGAAAACAAATTAATTGAAATGGTAAAGCAAAAAGAAGAAAGCGACCGAAGACTGCTTCGAATGGAAATTGTAACGGGTATATGCTGTCTTTTGCCGCTTTTTGCATCGTCCATAATCGTTTCGGAAGTGCCGATGGCTGAATGGTTAAGCGCAGTAATCGTATTGGCAAGTCTCCTGCCTTTATTGATTGCAACTCCGTTTATGATAAAAATTGAGCAAAAAGCTGGATACTATGAATGTCAAAAGTGCGGACATAAGCATATCCCCCGATACGGCAGTGTATTCTTTGCCATGCACGTAAACAGAACAAGATATATGCGTTGCCCGAAGTGTAACAAATTTTCTTGGCAGAAAAAGGTGTTGAGCAAGGACTAATCAACCATCCGCTAAAATATAATTATTACAAAAAAAGGATGCACGAAAATTCGTGCATCCTTTTTGGCTTTATCTGAC
Source organism: Acutalibacteraceae bacterium (assembly GCA_045536615.1). Taxonomy (GTDB): domain Bacteria; phylum Bacillota; class Clostridia; order Oscillospirales; family Acutalibacteraceae; genus UBA737. Next base: position 3,504 of record JAZSNW010000117.1, read on the forward strand.
TTATCTTATTTTATCATTTGGTTGAGTTACGGGGATTTCAAGCCTTGCCGATTCAAGCCCTTCTGAATGAGCATAAACCTTCAAAGTGCCCTCTTTTCCCGTTGACACAACGAGCGCAGCAACAACGCCTGCACGCATTTCTCTTTTATTAGAGGACAGCGTTACGTGGTCACAATAGTCTGAACCGGTAGAGCGAACAGTGCCCAATCCGTTACACTCGAAACTAACGTTTACTGTTGCATCAGGAACGCGGTTGCCGTTTGCATCAACACAATAACAGTTAATAAGCGCCGCATCGTACGGTGTGGCAAACAGTGCTTCAGTCTGCATTTCGAGTTCTAATGCTACCGGTTTGCCGGTTGTTGCAACGCGGTCAGAAGCTACCTCTTTGCCGCCGATATAACCCTTTGCAACAACCTCACCCGGCGTGTAAATAACCTTCCATTCGCCGTGGCCGTATTTTTCAATGTCTTTTTTGCCAAGACTCTTGCCGTTTAAGAACAATTCAACCTGCTCACAGTTAGTATATGTCCACACTGTGACTTCCTCGCCCTTGCGACCTTTGAGGTTCCAATGCGGTAATATATGCACCATCGGCTTTTCGCTCCAGAACGACTGATTCTGATAAAACGCGTCTTTTCTTTGCAAAAACAAATCAATAGCGCCTGATACCGAGCAAAGCCGTGGCCATTGACACTCGCCGCGATGCTCAATAGCCGCCCACTGATAACCGCCTGCAACCCATTCGCGTTCCATAAGGAACTTCCACGTACCCTCGCGCCCAGGTTGATTTTTGTTGTCATAATAATCAAAAGCGCTAAAATACTGACTTTTAAGGTCGGAATCGTTATACCAGCCGCGAGTACTCGGCAATGCGCAGTTTTCCGATGAGAAAATCGGCAATTTAGGGAATTTTTCGTGAAGTGCGTCATATCCTGCAAGATTATAATTAATACCAACAATATCCTGCGCCTCAAAGCACTTGACCTTTTCGGGATTAGCGTCACTCGAACTGGTTACTGGGCGGGTTGGGTCAAGTTCGCGTATTATGCACGAGTTTCTTTCGACAAACCTTTTGCCCTGCTCAGTCAAAGCCATTCTTTCCTCGTTAAACAGTGACCACATAATAACGCCGGGACGGTTTCTGTCCTTCTTTATAAGAGTAACAAGTTGGTCAATGTATTCATCACTTGTGCCAAACCATCTTGTTTCACTCATAACAAGGAAACCTTGGCGGTCGAGTTCGTCCATTGTCTGGTCGCTATGTGAATAGTGCGAAGTGCGGTATCCGTTAGCGCCCATTTCCTTAAACAATTTTATACGATATCTCTTTATACGGTCGAATACCGCCTTGCCTTGCAAACCGAAATCCTCGTGGCAACAAACACCTTTAATAATAACGTGCTTATCGTTAAGGAAAAATCCGTGGTCGGGGTCAAAACGGATAGTTCTGAAGCCAAAGTGCACCTGCGACTCATCAACCACAGTTTTACCCCTTATAATACTTGTTTTACAGTAATAAAGGTTGGGCGTTTCGCAACTCCAAAGATTTGGGTTAGTAACCTTGACTTTTTGGTTAAGTGTGACCTTTTTCATACGTGCAACATTCACATTTGACGTAATTTCAGCCACAACATTGCCTTGTTCATCTATTATTTGATTTTTAACCGCAACACGATGATTAGTAAAATCGTCATTACGTACGGTGGTTTCGATTGGCACTTCCCACTCTGTATCACTTGTCTTTTTAGGCGCAACGTACACGCCCCAAGTATCGACCGACACCAAATCTGTCTTTATCAGCCAGGCGTTGCGGTAAATCCCACCGCCTTCATACCACCAACCCTCGTTTTTCGAGGTGTCAATATAAATAGCAATAACGTTTTGTTCATCACCGAAAAGAGCGTAATCTGTAATATCGACTTCAAACGGAACGTAGCCTGTAAAATTGCGTTTAACAAGGCAACTGTTAACCCAAATGGTACAACAATTTGTGATGCCTTCAAAATAAATTGTTATTCTTTTGTTTTTGTCAGACTCACTCAACCTAAAGGTTTTTCTGTACCATGAGTTTTTGCTGACCATAAAGCCGGGGCCTTCGTTACCGTCGGGTGTTGGAACTTGGTCTACAACATAATCGTGCGGAAGACGAACATCTTTCCAATATTCCGAACACACGGTTGTGCCATACGGCACCCAAGAATTACAGTCCACATAAAACCTATTGGCAGGACCCCATTGAGCGCTTTCGGCTTTTGCTTGCATATATGTAGGATGTTTCGGTGTTGGCGGTTTGTCAATCTTTATATCACCCTCGTGAAATCGCCAACCACCGTTAAAGAGTTCTTTTGTACGCATAAAAGCACCTCTTAATCTTTAATTTAAAACTTCCAAAATGTTTATAAATTTATTATAACATAGCCGAATTCAAAGTCAATAACAAAAAACAGCTTGGAAGTTAAACTTCCAAGCCGTTTTTTATTATTTTTAGGTCAAACGAATGCTCTGTCCGTCAATTTGGAAAAGACGGAAATAGTCGATATGATACTCAACCGGCCATTCGAGGTTATCTCCCGGTCTTGTACGACCTTCCCAACCAACGTTAAAGCCTGCTTTAAGGTTAAGGAATTTATCAACAAAATAATGGTCATCAATAGTATGGCGGTAATATTCAACACCATCATAATAACATACTACTTCGGTTTCATTCCACAATATACCAACAGTGCGGTACTCATCGAAGAGAGAGCCTTCTTTTAACTTGAACTTTCTTCCTTCAGAAGAGTCGCAAACCAAGTGATTGCCGTTTTCATCTTTAATTCCCCACTTGTGAATAGTTGCCTGCTGAACACCGGGGTTACCAAGACTTTCGAAAATATCAATTTCCAACAACGGCTCATCAGATGTGACAGGGGTATTTAACAACCAGAATGATGAATATACGCCCTTGCCGTCAGGGATACGGGCGCGCATTTCAAGATAGCCCATATTATAGTGCATAAACTTGGTACTTTCTGCACCGTTACAGTGAGTATATCCACCGTCCGGATTTTTGAAACCACGCATAATCAAGTTACCGTTTTTAACTTCGCAAGTTTCATCATTTTTAATACCAACTGAAGGGCCATCGCCATTACCGACATTAGTAGAATTATTAAAATACCAATTGTTTTCGAGCGTATCGCCGTTAAACTCATCGGCCCAAACAAGACGGTAGTAACTAGCACTATCATAAGTGCCTATTGTTTTGCTATATGTGCCCAATTTAGAGTCTGCATCGGTTATATCATCCTTTTGGAAAAGCTTGCCGAATTCAGTTATTGCGACCTGAACGGCATAGGTGCTACCGCCCATAATATATACCTTTTTACCCGAAATAAGAATTTCGTATTCCTCTTCGCCATATTCAGCCTGGGGTTTTGTGCCGGGGCGGGTAGTGTTACCGACGATAATTTCATATTCGCCCTCAGCAGTGGTTTTATCCTCTTTAAGTTCAACAATAAAGCCTGTTTTCTCTTTTATTGCCTTTTGAACTTTACCAATCTCATCTTGAATAAGCCAAGAACGGTTGGTAAGGTCACGGATGAAAGTGTATTTCGAAATATTATTGCCATTGATAGTCACTGTCTTGAATTCGCCGGGTGTAAGGTTAATGTACTTGATACCGCCCTCAACGCCCTCTTTTTTTACATAGTTTGCCATAAAATACTCACTCGCTGTCTTTATAGCTTCTAATGTCATACCGTTTATAACTATCTTTTTACCGATAGTGCAAATAATATAGTCGTCATATCTGCCGTTGCCGTTATCACACAAATACTGTATTGCCTGCTTCGACTCAGCACGGCTGGTGTTACCAACCAGTATTTCATATACATCAGAGCCATCATCGGTGTCAGCAACGTTCTTGATTTTAACGCCTAAATTGGTAGTCATACTTTTGTAAACGGAAGTCGCGATAGCCATAACATCATTGTCACCATCAGGACGAACAATACGATAAACCGACTCTCCGTCAGCATTAACAAAGTCAACCTTTGCACTTGAGAAAATGGAATCATCAACAGGTGTGCTTGCTGTTGAACCTGTACCGTCCTTTTTGCCACATCCAACGCAGCTGCAAAGAACGCTTACAACCAAAACAATAACAAGACATAAACTTAGCTTTCTTTTCATTATAATAATCCTCCTATAATTTTTTATTCAAACAAGCCGTTGAGATAAACCATTGCTTGTTTTGTGTCGGTAATAAACGGTTCAGGAAAATCAAGTTCCTGCTCGGCAGAAACGAAACCGTCATAGCCTGCTCTTTTAAGCAATTCAAAGCCTTTTTTGAAATCTACGCTACCCTGTCCCGTCGGCATTCCGAGAAGATAGTCACCTTGTTTTGTAGTATGCCATCTGCCTTCGCGGTCGTCTTTTTCTTTAAGAATTAAATAGTCCTTAAAATGTACGTGCTTTATATCGTTATGGAAAGCCTCAATGAACTCAGGTGCTCCGCAATCGGCAAAAAGTATATTACCAAAGTCACAACATATTCCAACGTTATCGCAACGTTGCTTTATAGCGTTAAAGAATTTTCCGTAACCTTCAACACCGTTGAAATACATGCCCTGGTCCTCATAAATACAAGTGATGCCCAATTTTTTGGCATAATCGGCCACCTCTATTGCTCTCGGCAACACGTCAGCCAACACGTCCTCATAGCCCGCACCGCCGGCAGAGCCAAGACACAATGTATGATGGAGAAATGGTGAACCCAAAGCCGCGGCAACCTCGGCATGAAGCTTCAGCGCCTCGGTAACCTCAGGTGCTTTGTAAAGCGAAACGCCAACAGAGTAACAAACAATAGGCATCCCTTCACGCTCTGCCATCTCGCGATATTTCTTAGCTGTTTTAATGGGTGAATCTGACGTTTTATCGAGTGAAATAGTAAAATCTATTATTTCAACACCCGAAAAACCTATTGCTTTGGCTTTTTTGAGCGCTTCTTCAAAGCCGAAATCACGCACCAAACCACCAAAATATGTATACATTGCAAATTTCATAACATTTACCCCAGATTGCGATTTGTGGTAATATGTACAAACATTATACCTACAATAAAATACAACCACACAATTATTATAACGGTTATAGAAAGCCGATATAATCGGCTTGTCGGAACACTTTGGGACGTTTCGACTTTCTATAATCATTATAATCTACAAATGTGTGGTTGTATTTATCAAATAAGACCAAAAAGTTGCACTATTTGAGCAATTTATACAACTTCGTTTTCAAACTGTCTTTAATCGCACCATATTTTTCGAGTGCCGAATTTATGTTGTAATTTTTCCAAAATTCTTCGTAACCGTCAGGCTTTTCGGTAGGGTTTTTAAGTTGAGGTTGTTTAGCATTATCTAAATTAACACTAACCTTTTTACCCTTTGCACTCTCAAACAACTCTCTGCCCTTTTGGGTGTTAATAAGCACCATTGAAACACCTAACGAGTCTTCAAACTGAGCCGCCGTATCTTCAATGCCCCAAAAATCAGAAACCGTAATGTCGCTAACTCTTTCCTTGGTAGTAAACTTGCAGTCAAAGCAAGCCTCGTCGGTAAGCAAATTACTGTAGTAAAGACTCATAAACGACGAGATGAATCTGTTTGATTTAACGCCATCGTCCGCACTCACGCTCGCAGAATCGTCACGCCAGGAAAGTTCCTTATTCCTAAAATAATATTTGTCAAAACTCTCCCGCCTTTTGAGCCACAAAATATAATCTTCAAAGGCTTTGGGAGACGGTACTCCGTGACAAATAATGTCGCACAAATAAAGTTTTTCCTGCGATAATTTTTTCGAATTTACAAAATTCAAAACCGCCGCTGTCTGACAAGGTGTTCCCGTAAACAAAACTGCTCTTTGTGCTTTTAAGTCATCAGACAGTTGCTCAAAAATACCCGTCATGTCACTCTGAATATATTTTGTGCCCTGCATTAAGGCAATGTCTTTTTTGTTAGTTATTCTGATATGAGAAAGCTTAAAGTTTTCATCCAAACTTGCGCCATAAACGCTGCCACCATTGTTTATAACGCTTTCAGCGAGAGCTGATGCCGCACCGCCAGAAGTTGATTTTTTCCTTAAAGAATCTTTTGCCTTATAGGCAAAAACCTCAAGCACATCGTTTTTAATAGGTGTATTCTCGACCGGGCAAGCCTTTTTACAAAGACCGCAATCCACACACTTGTTGCCATCAATATACGACTTGATAAAACCTTGCTGATTTTTAATTAAACTAATGGCCTGGCATTTACACACAGCCTTACAACCCCCGCAACCAACACAGTTTTCAGTTATCGGTGTCTTGGAAGCACTTAAAGCCGTCAACAAAAAGTTTTTCGACTGCTCAATATATGTTTTCAAATTTTTATTGACTTTATTGTAATCCGCAAGCTCTTTTGATTGTATTTTTTCTTGTACCAAACAATCCATTAGTCCTGCTTTTGTCAACAAATCGGTTATGCGACTGCCTCTGCCTTTGTTATCAAAGACGTAAAAGTTCTTTTCAAAGATAATTGAAAAAGCCGTTCCGTGAAAGGAGTTTGTGACAACATATTCAGCATTTAAAATTGCACCCAAAAACTCCTCAGGCGCAGCCGACGATAATTGAATATGCTTATGTTTGCGGTTTTTATTTTGACAAATTTCTACAACAGTCAAATTCTTGTTCTTGGCAAACTCCAACGCCGCATTGAGCATAGCGTCATTACCCACGACACTATACACAAGCAAATAAGGCTTTTTGATTTTTATTGGCTTTGCAATTTTTATGTATTCTTGATTTTCGAGAAGAAACACCGGGTCACAAACGCACGAAACCTTTTTGCCTGAAATTTTTTCGATATAATCGACTGATTTTGCTTCGCGGACAGACACATAATCCATCTTGCCAATCAAGTTTGCTGCCGAAATTTCGTCGGTTTCGTTATATTTTTCCCTGCCCAAGCTTGCGGCATAGGAAATCTTATTTTTAACCCCTAAAATATCACCAAAATAAATGGGGTTAATGCCCTCTGTGATATCAGGATTCCAAATCTGGTCAGAACCGCAAACAATGTCGGTATAATTTGCCTTAACAACCTCATCTAAAGAGTTGTATTTAGGACTTTTTTTACACTTTTGTTCTCTGAATTTATAAAAAGCCTTCAGTTTTTTATTTTTGTCAGGTGCAGACAACAACAACGCTAAAAACAACTTGAGTCTATGACTAAATGAACGGTTTTCATCGTTGTCCCACGACGATTTAAGCCAACCGACTAAATAGTTGTCCTTGTCCAAATTCTTTGGCAAATAGTCGACAATCTCCGCGTTAAAACCACTATTACTCAAAAATCTCGCACTGGCAAAAGCCTGCAAATTAGCACCGTAATTAACGTTTCTGTGAACGGTTATAATACCAACTTTTTTCATACACTACTCCGATTTTTGCGGTTTTTTAAATTTTGCTTTTATAAAATTTAACAAGTAAATAAAATTAGAGTTCTTAGTTACAACACTTAATAGCACATAACTTATAATACCTACCATCACTTGGACAATAAGCTTAACAAATACATTGATATTGATAAAGTCCGCACAAGATACTGCCACCATCATTATCAAAGAAATAATAAAGTTAGGCAAAAAATCAACACACTGTAATCTGAATTTATAACCTACATATTTTTTTAAAGCAATTAAATCAATTAATACAATCACCATTATAGTTACAATATTAGCTAGTGCGAAAATGATAACACTTCTACTAAAAAGGACAAAAAAGAACAATATTAACAGAGAAATGATTTTTTTATAAATTTCCAGTTTTAAAAGCACTTCCGAATGACCTATCGCTTTATAAATTTGACCTGAGGCAAGCGTGACAAAATACACCAAATAATAAACACAGAAAATTTTAAAAAACGGTGCAATCGGAAGCCACTTTTCAGTCAATATAATTTCCACAAAATTTTCCGTTACTGCCATAAGCCCCAACATTGCAGGGAAAATCAAATAAGACGCAATTTTGAAAAATCTTCTTATAAATCTTAAAACAGCATCCTTATCATCATTTACTCTACTAATTGTTGGAAAAAGAACAGCCGATAAAGTTCCCTCTAATGTTGAGCTTATGGTTTTAGGGAAATTTTCACCTTTATTAAAGTATGCCAAATTAACAGTCGAATACTTTAAGCCGACAATTAACGGTTTCAATTCGGTGTAAATCGTGCCCACAAAATTAGTGGCCAAAACCTTCCAACTGAAACTTATAATCGGCTTTAATCTTTCAAACGAGCATTTGAATACAAATTTTATTTTCGTAGCATATAGCAATAAAACAGTATCTATCACAGCATTAGTTGTTTGTTGTGCCACAAGTGCCCAGGCACCCATACCATTTAACGCCATAATTACTCCAACAATAGCCGACACTATTGTTCCGCCAATGGTGGCAAAGAAAAACCGTTTGAACTCCATTGTTCTTGAAATTTTAGCGCTAACCACCGATTTCACCATATAAATAAAGAAATTTAATCCCATTACTCTGGTGACGACCGTTAATATAGGCTTTTTGTATAACGAAGCAATATAAGGCGCTGAAAAAAACACAATCACATACAACATTCCTGCTATGATTAAATTAGTCCATAAAACCGAAGAGAAATCCAATATATCTGCTTCCTTCTTTTGCACCAAGCCGCTACTTAAACCGCTGGTTATAAAAATGTTGCAAAAGGCAAAAAATATACTGACGATACTTACTATACTGTAATCTTCAGGCACTAAAAGGCGAGCAAGAACAATAGACACAACCATTGTCACAACCTGTGCGCCTATGCGTTCCGCCAATTTCCAAAATATTCCGCTTATTGCTTTGTTCTTTACCTGTTGTTCTGTCATTGTTTTATCATCTCTTCAAAAAGTTCAACATACTCAGATGTGCGTTTTTCTTTTTCAAAATACTGTGCCCTCTTTACACAAGCTTCTTTTGAAAAAGGTTTATTTATACATACAAACTCAATACTTTTTTGCATATTGTCAATATCGTTCTTTTCTACAACTATTCCGCAAGTGTCATCAATGATTTCCGGCACACCATCGGTGTTAAACATTACTATGGGCGTACCGCAAGCAAGAGCCTCTACATTGACATTCCCGAAAGCTTCGGCCCTTGTTGGATTTGCAAAAACATTCGCCTCAGTATAAATCTCTCTTAATCTCTCAGGCTTTTGTGCCGGAATGAGCAACATATTATGGTTTGCATCTAATTTCTCTAACCCCACCAATACCACTTTAAATTGATTATTTAATCGACGGCTTAGTTCTATCATCACATCTAAGCCTTTTCGGTCACTCCAATCACTTGCAACACCTAAAACTATATATTTACCTTCTAATCCAAATTCTTTTCTAAAATTACTTTCTGTGGGTTTAAAAACTTGTAAGTCAATACCGTTATAAATAACCTTGCACTCATAATTTTTAAAAAAGGATTTTGAAATAAACTCTTTTAAATAATTCGTAATCGCAACGACCGTAAGTCGCTGAACACCGGTAAAGCACTTTCGTTTGATTTTATACAATTGTTTAGAACGGTCAACCTTGCTTTGCGGGTATTCTCTATATTGAGGGCAATCATAACAACCTGTTTGCCATTTATTACACTTGCCATTAGCGAAACCGGTACAATGACCGGTGATTGGCCAAAAATCCGGGAACCTCCATACAACCCGTATATTATTTCTCTTAATATAATTAAATAACAACGGCAAATTCACAAACCAACCATGTAAATTTAAAAGCATTAAAACATCAGGCTTAATTTTTTTCAGACGTTTAATCAAACTTATAGTAGCAAAAACCGAAAACAAACCATGATAACCCGTGACAGCAGCCAACAGACTATGTAGTTTTACCGAAAATGTGCTACCGAAAAATTGATGGTTTTCCCTTTTGTTAATAAAGTTTTTTATTGGGTGCGAAAAAGTATAACAATGATGCCCCTTTTTTGTGGCTGCATCTGCTATTTTATACATATTATTTGCTACGCTACCATAGGGCAGAGCGGTTAAAAATGCAATTTTCATATAAACACCTTTATTTGAAAAATGTCAATATTTCTTTAGCAATCGTTTTATTGTTTAATTTATTTAACACAAAATCTTTTGTGTTTTGTCCTTTTTGTTGTAATTCCTCTTGTGAAGTATTTAAACAACGATTTAAAGTTTCCGCCATACCTGCCACTGATTCATCATCAAAAAAGAACAACTTATCATTATACTCTTCTGTAATCGCAGGTAACTTTGTTGTAATAAGCGGAGTTCCCGAAACCATATACTCAATATTTTTTGAAGGGAACGAATATTTTATATAATCTCCATGGCCATTTGTAAGCCTCGGATTCACCAATAGCGCAGCCTTCTTTTGCACCTCAACAATTTCACTATTAGGCTTTGTTCCCATGTATTTAACACCATTACTTTGCTCTATTTTTTCTTTAAGCTCAGGATAAAAATCAATTCCATTACCATACAGCCAAAGCTCAGCGTCATCCCTCTTTAAACTTAAAAAAGCCTCAACCAGATTATGAATGCCATACATTTTTCTTATTTCACCGGTATAAACAATAATCTTTTTATCAAACTTTTGAGGTGTTTCGATAATATTTTTAAGTTCACAGTCACAAATGCCATTAAAAACAACTGTGTTTTTATGCTTGATTTTATCTGACATCGCTTCTGCTAATATAATCACATAATCTATGTATTTAAATTGACCGTAAAAATTTTTTCGAGCCAAACAGTTTCTTAATTGTTGCTTTGGTGTTTTAGCATTGCCTAAATCATCCGGCAAATCTGTAACAATACTTACTGTATTCAATTTGAACTTTTTTGCGCACTTCACCAAAAATTTTGCAGCCGGCATCAATGCGTCAACTACAACTATACCATTGGGTTCTTCCCACTTATACTTCTTCACAACTCCACTAATATATTTATTACGGGCAATTTTTTTGCCAATTTTGCTTCCGTCAAACTTACAAGTTAAATATCTTATTTTTTGATTATTATATTCCTCTTCGTCATTTTCACTTATCGTATTATTAAAAAACAACACGTCAACATCGCAATTATTGAGGCAAAAGCCTTTAATATACAGCTTGTTGAATTTTTGTGCCGCCTGACTTAAAATGTTGCCTTTTTTTAATAACTCATTAAAAGCTTTTTCTGGCAATGCAGATAAATACAAAACTTTCATTTTATTACCTCAGTTTAATGTGTCTTCTATTTCCTCAATTGTTTCTTGCTTGGTTACAAAATTCAATGCTGGTTCATCGCCCAATTTTTTTAGCAACTGAGCATCATCTAAAAGTTGTTTTACTGCTTTATAAATGCTCTCACTATCACGATTTATAACCAACCCGTTTTTACCGTCGGCAATCATTTCCAAATTGCCTTTGATGCCGGTGCAAACTACCGATTTTTTAAACAGTTTCTCTTCATAAATTACAAGACTTAACCCTTCATAACTTGAGGGCTGAACGCAAATTGATGCACTGTTGATATATGTGTAAGGATTTTCTTTGTTACCCAACAAAATAAAGTTGTTTTCTAAATTATATTGTTTTATTAACTCTTCGAGTTCCGGTCTTTGCGGACCGTCACCGCATATGTACCACTTTACATTATAACCCTCATCCACAAGCCTTTTGCAAGGCTCAACACAAAGATGAAAGCCTTTTAATTCGACCAATCTGCCCACCGAAACGATATTAAAAGCCGATTTTTCCATTTCATTTGGCTCGCTTGCCAAAACGTCAATACGGCCAAAATCGAAAAGCGACGGCAGGGTGAAAACCTTTATTTTATCCTCAAATTCAGCATAAAGTTCCGCTAATGAGTTTTTAGAGTTTTGTGATACTGTACAAATGTTTTTTGCGGCCGAAAAAGCCATTTTATCAAGTTTTCGGTTGGAATTTATTTCTTTAATATCTGTATGCACCCACACGTTTTTCACTTTGGCATTGACGCAATCGGCAACATAATAACCCGCACTGCCCTCTGCGAAGCCAATTGCGACGTCATAAGTTTTGTCAATTATCAGCATAGTCTTTTTTTGAAAATGCCAATCAGTTTTACTTAATCCCTTTATGCCAAGTCTTGCTTTCAAAAATCTGAATAATCTGTAAAAAGCCAAACCAAACTTTCTCTGCTTAATCAACGTTTTTATTGCTTTAGAAAGAGGTTGATTGAAAACAGTACTGAAATATGGTGAGTCTGGCAATAAATTCACATTCTTATTCAACTGTGGTACTAAATCTCTGCCCTCATTAAACAAATATAAATCAACGTTATATTTTGTGTAATCAATAACATTGCACAAATCGATGAGAGTTTTCTCCAAACCACCGGTTGCAAGGCTATCTGAGACAATTAAAATTTCTTTCATAAAGCACCTATTTATGTCTATATCTCAAATTATAATAAATCTTAAATATACCATACAAATTGTTAGTAACGACTTTAAAAAATTTTTGGTCACCAGGAACTGCCGGAACAAAATATTTTCTTAATTTTTTGACCGTTTTAACGCACCGCCTAATGTCTTTTCTGTACTTTTTATCATTGGTATTACAAAAAACATGAAGCATTGCAAGATTGGCTTTAATAATTGCGTTATTTATCTCGGCTTTAAATTCAGGAAAACGTTCACTTGCCAACTCTTTCTTTTTATTGGCAAAGTACAAAATATCAAAAAACTTTTCGGAAAACTCAGCATGTGATGCACTGTCAGGATTATTAAAATAATTATATAATCCTACATTTTTTACAACCACTGTTGGCTGTTTTAAGAAACAGCAGAACACAAAAAAGCTGTCTTCATGAATCTTTCTGCCTTCTTCAAAACGCGTGTTGCCGATTAAATCTCTTTTAAATAACTTTGCACATGATGAATATGTAAAACGGTTATCTAAAAGTGCATTTTTTATAGCATCTTTTCCTCGCCACACCTCATACAGACCATTTTCAAGATTATTCGCATCCTGATTACTGTCACCTACCATAAGTGCACAACAAACATCTGCTTTGTGAGCAACAATATCACAATATAAGATTTCTAATGCATTACTCTCAAGATAATCATCAGAGTCAACAAAAGAAATATAATCACCGATAGCGTGGTCAAGACCTGTATTACGAGCAGCACAAACGCCGCCGTTTTCTTTGTGAATAACCTTAACTCTGGCATCCTTTTTTGCATATTCATCACAAATTGCCCCGCTATTATCGGGTGAACCGTCATCAACCAGAATTAATTCCAAGCTTTTAAGCGTCTGGTTCAAAATACTGTTTATACATCTATCTATGTATTTTTCAGCTTTATATACAGGAACGATAACCGATAATAAAGGTCTTGCCAAAATTAAATCCTCCAATTAAAACCAATTGTTTTTTAATCTTCCTACTGAACTAAATACGCCTGAATCACATGGCGTTATTTTATTGCTGTCATAAAATTCATTTACACCGTTAAGGAAGCGTTCAACTGCCGTTTTATAATCATAACAAGCAATTGTTTCTTTGGCTTTTACACCTAAAACAGTCGCTTTTTGATTATCGGTCAACAGTTCTTTAACGGCTTTATATGCATTTTTGTTGTTGCCATATTTGTAAATCATACCGTTTTCGTTATGCGTAATTAAAAACGGCACCGAACCGATAGCACTGCTTGCAACTACTGCACAACCACTAGACATTGATTCATTCAGCACAGCACCCCAGCCCTCATTAAAATCACTGGTGAACATATAAATACTGCTTTTTTGCATTATTTCTAAAACTTCATTATGGGTTTTAGAACCTAAAAATTCTACGCAATCATCCAGCTTATACTTGTTTTTCAACGCAACTAATTGCTCTTTTTCAGGACCATCCCCAACGATATTGACCTTAAAGTCACAACCATCACGCTTTAAAAGTCTTGCCGTTTCAATTACGGTTTCTACGTGTTTTAATTTTAATAGTCTACCTGCATAAAGAATTGTGCTTGGCTCTTTTTCAAAATCGCCACTGATTTCACATTCCGGAAAATATCCCCATTTGAAAATTTTGCTGATATTAAACCCGAAAACCGATAAATCATACGGCAAAAAAGCCGATGCAGCTAACACATATAAATTTTTATCTTTATGATTTAAGTATCTGGACTTGAGCGTTCTGAAATTGCGCGGTCTTAAGCATCGCAAAATACCCTTTTTGAAAATTCTCTCAGAATATATAAATGAGAGCTTATTTTCTTTCATTCTTAACTCAACCAAACTATCAGGACAGGCACCGAAAATAACCGCATCCGCAGAAACAATTTCCTTTTCTGCTCTATTTTTATCAATTCTATAGTCAATTACATAATTTCGCACTTCGGTTATCTGATAACCTTGGTTGCTTCCGTTATCTGTTGCTATAAAATAGAATTCATCGGACTTCGCCAAAAATTCTTCGCAAATTGGAATTTGATGGTGATTCAAAAAATTAGAAACGAAAACAATCTTCATAATCTACACCTAAAAGCCAAATGCATAATACTGTCCAATTGCCCTATACGCAAAAAATGCAAGGGTTAAAACAATCGCACCGAGTTCAACAAACACACGATTTTCTTTATTTTCAACAGAATCTATAGCCTCACTAAAGACAACGGGTATTGCATTTAAAAAGTACATACTGGGTCTTTCAGCGGTACGTCCGACAAGCCTGAATATCCAAATAACCCCGCACATAATGCCGGTATTCATAACAACCCGTTCTTTTAGTCCGTTCATCCAGTGCTTTTTTGTTGCTAACGCTAAAATTAAGATTATCAAAAGAATGATAAAGAATATTCCGCCGTTATCAATCTTTTCAACGCCATAATGATAATCCAAAACTTCATTCGCAAGCACAAGTAATTTTTCATAACTAAAATATGCTAACAACGTAACGACTATTGTGAGCAACATATTTTTAAAATCCACACGTCTTGTGCCTAGGAAATACATAGGAAGGAAAATGTACGCCGAGTGATGAAGTTGTGCGGCAAGCAGCACTAAAAACACAAAAGGTATGATTTTCCGCTTTTGAATGAACCTAATCGAAAGCAAACAAAGGCTCATTGCCATTGCTTGACGCATACCGGTAATGATGAAAAACAAATTACCTATTGTGACATAAAAATACAACGCCAACAGCGGACGCTTTGTATTACGCCAACACAAATCAAACACACCTATCAATGAGATAAATGCCGTTATTAATTTAAATAAAACGCCCGAATCGGTAATGCACCTAATAAGCTTTGTGAAATAATAAAAGCCATAATCACGGTTAGTCGTAGACGGTATATCCGCCCAAGCTGTTTCGGCTATATTTTGGAAGCGCCTCATATAACCTATAGTATCGACTCCGGTAGTATCCGACCTTAAGCCGACAAACAGCCAAAGCCCAACGCATCCTAATACAAATATCCACTTTTTATATTTTGGAACAGCTGTATTATATAAAAAATACAAAACCAGTTCGAAAACCGCAATTCCTAAATAATAAAGCATAACTTAACTCTCTTTACTAAATTTTATAATTGTTATGATTAGTCGAAACATATCTTTTTCGATACAAAATCATTAACTTTGTGTCGAATTTTTAATAAAACTTTGGTGCTATACATTGCAATGATGTAGAAAAGCAATCGAATTTTACGAAATTTGTTTGCTTAAAAGCCGATTTATCAGCTTTTGTGGAAACGTTTAGCATTTCCCATGTTTACAATCATTATAAACTTTCAAATATTTATTGTAGCAACTGTTTTTATCGAATTTTTTGTGCGCTGATGAAATATCAATCGTTAACGGTTGCTCTTTTAGTTTATTGAGTTTGGCCAATAAATCATCAACGTCGTTTTCCTTCACAATAAAGCCGCTTCCCTCATCGACAAGTTCGGGCGAACCGCAACAGTTATAGGTTATAACCGGCGTTCCTGATGCAATACTTTCCATATTTACCGTCGGCAAAGTGTCTGCGTGAGTCAAATTAACAAAAACATCACTGCTTGCGTAAATGTCGGCAAGTTCATTTCTGTCCTTAATATATCCAAGCGTCAGCACATTGTCATAACCGTCAAAGACCGACTTTTGAAACTCTCTACAACCAACAATAACAATTTTACTGTCTTGGTTGTTTTCAATTATTTTTTGTACGGCGGTTCGGTTTGCTTCCGAACACCACTTGTCCGCCATGCCCATTATCACAAATTTATCATCCAAGCCATTTTGTTCCCTAAAAGAACTTTCATGGGGTTTGAAAATTTCGGTATCCACACCATTATAAATTACTGTGATATTTTTAGGCTTAAGCAAAGATTTTTCAGCCTCGCCCTTTATCCACTCACTGCAAGCAACCAACGTTAAATCTTTGATTTTGTTTAAATGTCCTGTTTTGTCTTTAAGCACTTTGGATGTTGCATCAAAAAACAAACTCGGTTGTTCACATTTGTTTTGCGGACAGCTTCCGCAGGACGACCGCCACTTGTCACACCCAACCGCCACGTAATGCGAACACTTTCCGGTAAAACACCAGCAATCGTGCAAAGTGTAAACCGTTTTAATGTTTTTTTCTGCCAAATAATCACACAACATATTAAGATTTATGTAATTACTGTGGAGGTTATGTAAATGCACCGCGTCAGGTCGAATTTTATCGATATATTTCAATAATCTTTTAGTAGCAATTTTACTGAAATATGCCTGCTTTCCAAAAACGCGGGCCAATACCGCATGAAATTTCCAATCTAATTTATTGCCGATTTTATATGAATTTTCAGGAGGGTCTAAGGCAGTCTGATAAGCCACAAAAGCAGTATGGCCATTGTCATTTAAAAGATTTTCTATGTCTTTTACAATAACGCCGGTACTTTTGAAACCATATACTGCGTTGATTTGTAAAACTTTCATCCTGCACCCTCCTTTTTATTATATAATGTTGTTGAAATCCAAAAGTAACTTTTGTCTTATTTTCAAAATATCAAAATTCTCTTTTGCGTATTCCCGTGTTTTACATGCGCTTTCGTACAAATCCACCTTAGAAATCTCGGTTATTATATCTTTTATTTCTTCGTTACTAAATGCAGTAAAGGAACCGTCAATTTCTTTCGCAGCAACCATAGAAGCAACACCCTTAGGCCCTACTGCAAATAGTACCGAGCCGCTTTGCAAGCAATCGGTAATTTTGGTAGAAAAGGAATGCTTTACCACCTTTTGCTGTTTCTGGTCGAAGGACTCAACATGCAAAACTATGTCAGCTGTGTTTAAAATATTGACAATTTCCGAAAACGGCTTTGCTCCACAAAATTCCGACGCACCATTAACATTTAAAGCTTCGATAACGCTTTTATCCACTATTGTAGGCGAAAAGATTTTTAAAAACAGTTTATCTTCACTGTTGTCGTTATGCGTTTTTATTTCCTCGGCAAGTTTAATTAATGTCTTATCTCTGCCATATAATAAATTTCCTGCATAAACAATGGTTTTTATAGGGTTTTGCTTTCTTGTTACGGGCAAAGAAAAATCGCATCCTTTAGTCAAAATATCAATATTTACGCCAAAAATCCCCTCATATTCATTTTTAAGCGAAGGTGTTATCGCATAAACCTTGGATGCTAAATTCAATTGCTCGGCAATAATTCTTTTAAGTCTTTTATCCCTGTTTGCCGCATAAATATCGTCTACAACAAAAGTGACAACTTTACAGTTGGGTAAATGTTTTAAAATAGTTTTAATGAACAATAAATGAGTTTTTGAAGCCTTTGCAAAACAAAACATTATGTTAGGATTAAAATTCTCCAAAAAATTTTTAAAATTTTTATTTTCCCATTTTTTTGTTGCAAAAAGCATATCTTCAATAAAATAAACAACTTTGTTTAGTTTTAGTTTATGTACTAATCCTATTGCCTTTTTTTCAGTGCTTTGAACGGTTTTTGTTTCTGTTGATTGTTGATATTCAAAATATTCGCCAATTTTTTCTTTT
>JAZSNW010000063.1:0-3543 GCA_045536615.1 Acutalibacteraceae bacterium
ATACATATCATCGGTAATGCGGCTTTCGGTTTCTTTAACCATTTTTTCCACAACCAATTTTGCGGCGGCTTTTGAATCTTCAAGTTTATAAAATTCATAAGTTTCGGGGAAAAGATAACCTTCAAGCGCATAATAGGTCACCTTATTTTTCGCCCCGCTTAGAAGCTTGGTTTCAAGAGCGTATTCGTTTAAAGCTGCAATGAAATCTCCCTTTGTGCAAACGCCTGCTTTTTCTAAAATTGAAGCAATACCCAAAACGGTCACTTGCTTGCCGTCAACATTTTTAACAAAATCGTTAATGCCTGTGCCTTCGGGAATTGTAACGGTTATAGTTTTGGCTTTTTCGCCTTGTGTCATTAATTTTTTGGCAATTTCTTCATAACTGTCGCCTGTGTTAAATTCATAATTGCCATATTTGAATTGGCTTTCATAACCTTTAATTTTTGCATAAATTCTGAAACCAAGGGGTGAGGAAATAATCCCGTTATCACCTAAAATTTCAGCAATTTGTGAAGCGTATGTGCCTTTTTTAATTTCAACATCAATGTTTTTTCCGTTTTTACTGCCTGACATATCGGTTATAAAAAATACCGAAACACCGATTACAGCCGCCAAAACAACCGCCAAAACGCTTATAATTATGATTTTAAAATTCTTTTTCATTAAAAACCCTCAAATCAAATAAATTTCATTGTATTTTTAAGTTTTTCTGTGTTTTCTTTGTTGGTAAGATAGGTTAAAAGTTCAAACCCAAACTCAAATGCAACACCTGCACCCTTTGCGGTGATAATGTTGCTGTCACGCACAACCGATGCGTTTTGAACATCAGCACCGATTAAATCATCTTCAAACCCGTTAAAGCAAGTGGCTTTTTTGCCTTTTAAAATGCCTTTGTGCCCCAAAATTAAAGGTGCGGCACAAATTGCACCGATAAGCAAGCTGTTTTTGTTAGCATAATCAATGGCTTTTTGCACAGTTTCATCATTTTGTAAATTTGTTGTGCCGGGCATACCGCCGGGTAAAATAATTGCTTCAATATTTTCAAAAACAATGTCTTTGGTTTCAATGTCGCAAATAATTGGAATATCGTGTGCGCCAACAACAGTTTTACCGCCCACACCAACTGTTTTAAGTTCAAACCCTGCGCGGCGTAAAATGTCAATAGGTGCAAGCGCTTCACATTCTTCAAAGCCGTTTGCTAAAAAAACATAAATCATATTAGTAAATCTCCAAAACGCATTTTAAAACATCGTTTGCAATGTCGTGGATACTGCGTGCTTCGCCGTTTTCAGAACAGGGGATAATATCCCAATTCGAATATTTAGCGGTAAAAATTGCCGCTTTTCTGCATTGGTTTAGATATTCAGTGTCCTTTTCGTGAATGTCTTTTTTCGCTTCGTCACCCTCGTACCGTTTTGAAAGTAATTTTTGCGACACTTCAATGGGCATATCAAGGAAAATTACTTTATCGGGTTTGGGAATAGCAACCTTGTTATATTCAAAATCGTAAAGCCAGTTTAAAAAACTTTCCCATTCGTTTTCGGGCAATTTGGAACATTGATGCACAGCATTAGATGTTGTATATCTTCCTGAAACAACTGTGCCACCATTATTATAAAATTCGCCCCAATTTGCTTTATATGAGGCATAACGGTCAACACAATAAAAGGTAGAAGCCGCATAAGCGTTTACATCGCCCGGTTTTTTGCCAAAATCGCCTGCCAAATACATTTTAACCAATGTGCTTGAAGGGTTGTCGTAATCGGGGAAAGAAACTTTTTTGCAGTCAATTCCTGCTTTTTTAAGGTTTTGCGGCAATAAATCAAGTTGTGTTGATTTACCGCTGCCGTCAAGACCTTCTAAAACGATAAGTTTACCCATTTTTTTTAAGTCCTTTATAAAATTCGTTAATTTCTTTATAATGTCCGCAGGTCATTTTACCTTCGGGACAAGGGCCGCTAACACAAGCGGGACCCGCGTTTTTAAATAAATTTGGTGCAACTTTTAAAACAAGGGCTAACATTTGGTCGGCAACGTCTTTAATTTCCCATTGGGCGCGGTTGCAGCAACGATGCTTAAAAAAGTTCATTAGTGACCTTGCGTTCATTGTCATAACCATTTGAGTTTCGCAAGCGTTGGGCAAAACAAAACGTGCATCTTCAATGGCTTTCTTTTCGGCCAAGCGGTTTGCAGTTTTTTCATCCTTACCTTCGGCTATAAAGGTTTTAATGTGTTGCTGCTTTAAAATTTCCGCCAATGCATCATAACGCTTTTGGTCTTCGGCCATAATTTCGTCATAAATCTTTTTGGCTTCGGGTATTTTTTCAATTTCGGGCGGGGTTACATATTCAAATGCACCTTCGCGAACATATCTTTGGCTTTTAACCGAAAAAGATGCCATTCTGTGACGGGTGATTTGCGCCAATAAAGCACGGGAAACACCCTCAATCCCAAAGGTAAAACTTGCGTGTTCAATGGGGCTTTCGTGACCAATTTCAGAAAGCATTTCAACAAATTGTGCTGCTTTTTCTTCGGTTAAATTATTTCTTAAATCAGAAATTGTTGATGCGCTGTAACAAAGTTTTGCCGCAGCAGCGATAGAATGTTCAGGATTTGGGGTATAGGTTAAGAGATAAACATTTGCCATAAAATCACCCTTTGTTTCGTAGTTTGACTAATCAAAATCATTATAACAAATCGAGCATAAATATTCAACAAATTTCGATATATTTTATTGTTTTATTAAATTTTGTATATTATTTTGTAAAAAAAAGCTTTTTCCTCAAAAAGTTTATACATTTTTTTATTAAAAAAGTCTTTTTTTGTCGAGCAAATTGTGTTATTATATAATTTGTAATTTAATAACTTTATTTGGAGGGGTCTGTAAATGGCAAAAATCGATTTTAAACACACACCTTATGGTGACTTGGCACTTATCAGTATGAAGGGTTGCGAAGACATCGCATCAAAGGTTGACTATTATTTAAAAAATTGGCGTGAAGCTGATGAAAATGATACCTTTATTGTCGAACCGCACTGCCCACGTTTTGGCACAGGTGAAGCAAAGGCAGTTTTAAAACACACCGCTCGCGGTATTGATGCTTATATTCTTTGTGACTGCTTTAATTACAGTGTTGAATACAAAATGTACGGTAAAACCGTTCCTATGAGTCCTGACGACCACTTCCAAGACTTAAAACGCGTAATTGCCGCATTGGGCGGTAAAGCTCGCCGTATTACAGTTATTATGCCAATGCTTTACGAAGGCAGACAACACAGAAGAACCGCAAGAGAATCTATGGACTGTGCAATGGCTTTGCAAGAACTTGTGGCAATTGGTGTTAAAAATATTATTACCTTTGACGCACACGACCCCCGTGTTAATAATGCAATTCCGCTTGACGGTTTTGATAATGTACAAGCTGCATATCAAATGATTAAAGCGTTACTTCGCACCGTTCCCGATATTAAAATTGACCGCGAACATACTATGATAGTTTCTCCCGACGAGGGCGGCATGGGCAGATGCATTTACTACTCATC
>JAZSNW010000146.1:0-2424 GCA_045536615.1 Acutalibacteraceae bacterium
GCGTGCCAATATTTACGCCATTATTTCCTTTGTTTTAAACCGAGTTTATACCGAATGGTATCCCTCACGCGGGTACGATTTTGATATAACCAACACCACGCAATTTGACCAAGCGTTTGTCCCCGACCGCGAAATTTTTGAAAACATAAGCCAAATTGTTGATGAAATTTTCAATGATTATGTTATAAGACAAGGCAATGTTCAGCCACTTTTTACCACCTTTTGCAACGGCACAACATCCACTTGCAGCGGACTTTCCCAATGGGGTACCGTTAATTTGGCAGAGCAAGGCCGAACACCCTTTGAAATTTTGCAAAATTATTATGGCAATGACATTGGCATTGTTGAAAACGCCCCCGTTAGCGATGATGTTGAAAGCTACCCGGGTGTGCCTTTAAGAGTTGGGGATGCAGGCAACAATGTTGATATTATTCAAACACAGCTTAACCGCATATCGCAAAACTACCCCGCAATACCCAAAATAACCGATGCTGAGGGGATTTTTGGTGTTTCAACCGAAAATGCGGTGCGTGAATTCCAAAAAATATTCAACTTATCACAAACAGGTGTGGTTGATAAATCAACTTGGTATAGAATTAAGCAGTATTATAACGGTGTTAAAGGTCTTGCCGAACTTTCGAGCGAGGGTATTTCCATAAGTGAAGCGGCGGTGCCCTTTACCGATGAATTAAGCGAGGGTATAAGCGGTATACCCGTTACCACCTTGCAGTATTATTTATCTATTTTGGCATATTTTAACGGTGCATTATCGCCCGTTATAAGAAGCGGCTATTACGGCCCCGAAACAGTGCAGGCGGTTGAAAGATTTCAAACATTTTATAATTTGCCCGTAACGGGTGTGGTTGACCAAAACACTTGGAATGTTATTTCACAGGCGTATATTGACACTGTGTCGGCTTTGCCAAGCGGTTATTCGGGTGAAAATGCAAAACTTTACCCAGGATATTTTTTAACCCGAGGTATGCGAAGCGAGGATGTAAAAGATTTGCAAACCTATATTGATTTAATAGGTCAAAATATAAACGAAATACCAACACTTCCGCAAACGGGTTTTTACGGCGAACAAACCGAAAATGCCGTTAGAATTTTTCAGCGACTTTTTGGTATTACGGAATCGGGAGCAGTTGGACCTGTTACCTGGGCAACCATTGCACAGCAATATGATTATTTTATAAAGCAATAGGTATTGATTTTTTAAAAATTGGGTAGTATAATTTAGTACAGTATTTTAATTCATTGGAGATTTTTAAAATGGCAGAACAAAAAAGTAATTGCAGCGGTAACTGTTCAAGCTGTGGTCAAAGTTGCAGTTCAAGGAACGAGCCCCAAAGCTTGTTAGAGCCCACCGCTGAATTTAATAACATTAAGCATGTTATCGGTGTTGTAAGCGGTAAGGGTGGCGTTGGTAAATCAATGGTTACCTCTTCCCTTGCGGTTTTAATGAACAAAATGGGTTATAAGGTTGGTATTTTGGATGCCGACATTACAGGCCCATCAATTCCAAAATCGTTTGGCATAAATTCAAAGGTTTACCAAAACGAACTTGGCATTTTACCCGCCGAGACCGAAAACGGTATTAAAATTATGTCAATAAATCTTCTTTTAGAGGATAAGGAAGCCCCTGTTTTATGGCGTGGTCCTGTTATTGCGGGCGCTGTTAAGCAGTTTTGGCATGATGTTGTTTGGGGCGATTTAGATTATTTATTTGTTGACTGTCCCCCCGGTACAGGCGATGTTCCGCTTACTGTTTTTCAAAGTCTTCCCCTTGACGGTGTTGTTATTGTTACCTCCCCACAAGATTTGGTTTCAATGATAGTTAAAAAAGCATATAATATGGCTAATATGATGAATATTACAGTTTTGGGCATTATTGAAAATATGAGCAGCGTTATTTGCCCCGAATGTAAAAAGGAATTTAAGATTTTTGGCAGCGGCAGCGAAACCGTTGCTGATGAAATCGGTGTTGAACTTCTTGGTAAAATGCCCATTGATGTGACTTTAGCACAGCTTGTTGATAACGGCTGCTTTGAAAAATATGATAATATTTACCTTAAAGATGCCGCCGAAAAAATTGACAGTAAAATAAACAAATAAAGCAAAAAGCGACCTTTTGCGAGACTTCCTTATGGGAAGTCTCGCAGTTTTATTCGCCTTGCGGCGAGTTCTATTGCTTCGCAGTGATATTCGGCTAATGCCGAGTGTTATTTTCTTCGCAAGTTTTAGTTCGAATAAAATACCACTGAAACCGTGAGGTTTCAATATCACTATTGCCACAAGGCAATAATATCACTGTGAGACCTGTCTCACAATATCACTTGTTGTTCTTATCTTTGAGCTAGGTTAATTTTAATATAGTTACGCACCTTTTGAAAGTGCGTAACCCACTATGACACTTTCAACAGA
>JAZSNW010000024.1:0-2710 GCA_045536615.1 Acutalibacteraceae bacterium
CTCGGTACCCTAAACGGTGTTCTCGCATATCCATTATAACACCTATTTTAAATTCTGCACTATAAACTTTATTCTTTCCACCTTTTTTACGCATAAAAAATATGCACCTCCAAAAGTGTCTAACTTTTGGGGTGCATATCAGATGAGAGGAGTTTTCTATATTATTATGTTATTACATTGTACCGAATATAAACTTGCAAGCAAAGAGAATTGCAATAATGGTTACGGCAATATCTTTCTTTTGGTATTTACCGGTGAATAATGTGATAAGGGTATAAGCGATGGCACCAATACCAATGCCGTTTGCGATAGAATAGGTGAGAGGCATCATAACAAGAGTTAAGAATGCGGGAACGGCGTTTCTCACATCTTCCATATCTACTTTTGCAATGTTTTTAAGCATTAAAACACCAACATAGATAAGAGCCGGTGCAGTTGCTGCTGCGGGAACAATGCTTGCCAAAGGTGACAAGAAAAGGCAGAATGCAAAGCAAATTGAAGTGATTAAACTTGTAAGACCTGTTCTGCCGCCTGCCGCAACACCTGATGCACATTCAACAAAGGTGGTAACGGTGGAAGTACCGCAAACTGAACCCGCAACAGTAGCAAGAGAGTCACAAGCCATTGATTTGTCAATATCAACCGGGTCACCGTTTTCATCAAGCATATCAGCTTCTGAAGCAGTGCCATAAAGTGTGCCGATAGTGTCGAACATATCAACAAGGCAGAATGTGATGATAAGCATAATTACCGAGAAAATGCCACCAAGCATTTCACCCGAAAAGGCATTTTTCCAAGAATCTGCTTGGAACACGCCTGTGATACCAATTTCGGCAAAATCTTTGAAAGGTTGAGCAATTGCGCTCATGTCAAAGCTTGGAACTTGCCAAGTTGCCAAATAATAAATAACAGTTGTTGCAATAATACCGATAAGTACAGCGCCATTGACTTTAAGTTTGCTAAGAACAGCAATGATTATAAAACCAAGAAGAGCAATGATGGCGGGGGCAATGTCGGCCCATTTAACGCCATTAATTTTAACGAATTGAACCAAAGTATATTGGTTGTCTTGAATAATGCCAACATTTTGGAAACCAATAAATGCAATAAATAAACCAATGCCGGCAGGAATAGATTTCTTAATACATTCGGGCATAGCTTTTGCAATATAACTGCGAACACCTGTCATAGAAAGTAACAAGAAAATAAGACCTGAAATAAGGATAACAACAAGACCGGCTTGATAACCCTTAATTACATCGCCACCGCTGATAATTTGCGGAAGCACGAATGATGTGAAGAAGAATGAGTTAAGACCCATTCCGCAGGCCTGTGCAAAAGGTAATTTTGCATAGAGCGCATAAAGCAATGTGCCAATTACGGCAGCAATGATGGAAGCTATGTAAACAGCATTCCAAATTTTGCTAACACCAGTAACATCGAAGCTAAAACCAACGATTTGATTTGGGTTTACAACAATAATATATACCATAGCAAAAAATGTTGTAAGCCCGGCAATGATTTCTGTTTTTACAGTAGATCCGCGTTCGGAAATTTTGAAGAATTTGTCCATTTTTACTCTCCTTTATAATTATTATGACTTTATTTTACCATAAATAAAGTTTTTTTCAATAGTGATTGAAAAATTTTATATAATCGTGCAAAAAAACCAATTTTTTTGTTGAATTTTCAGTCTTTTAAAAAAGAAATCCCCCGCCGAATTCGGTGGGGGATAGTTGGTTATTAAATTTTAATTCTTTGATTGTGGTTTACGGTGCAGTACGCAAAAGGGAAAAATTATATTCCCCATACACCCCATTCATACCAGCGGCTATTTATTCTGTGATATTCTCTGCCGCCTTGGGGGAGTTCCGCTTTATAAAGTGCTGCGAGAGGGTGCTTTGAATATACAAGTCCGTAATATCCCGTTTCGTCACGTTCGAAAAATACAGTATCATTTGAAACTTTTAAAGAACCGAAATTGAATTTTTTATTTACGGTTTCAAGTGCGGCTTTTTGTTCATCATTAAGTTCTATTTTTGTTTTATTGTTAGTTTGTAAATCCCATATTAACAAATGGTCTTCACGGGTAGATATCAGCACAGAGTCATCTTTGAGCGATAATTCGTTATAATAATTTAGTGCCACATTAGCAATACACTCATAATCATTAGATATGGCATCAAAATTTTCAATTTGTGGTTTTCCGCCCCAAACAAAAAAATACGCAACGACTGATAAAACAAGCAACAAAATAACAGATACAATAATCAAAATCACTTTCTTCATACAATCACCGCCTTAAATAAATTATAATACCAAAGCAAAAGTTTTTCAAGGCATACAAAAATCCCCACCGATTGCTCGGTGGGGATAAATTGTTTATTGGGTTGTTACAGGACAAACCTTTTTATCGTCAACGGGACAAATTTTTTTATCCTCATTTTTCTCTTTTTTTCCTCGTTTTGACCCGCCCTCGTTCTTTCTCTTTTTCTCCAATTTTCTCTCCGTTTTCCTCATCATCGGGTCAAGTCTAATGAGAATTTGCGGAGTGCAATTTGGAAATTAAGAGGCTCCTTTTTTCTCTCTCTTTTTCTCGCACTTTCGGATTGAAAGAGAACTAACAGGAAAGAAAGGGTTAACAAAGATAAAATGTGAAAGAAATGGATTTACGCTGAAATTAGCGTAGCTTTCTCAGCGCAAAAACCCC
>JAZSNW010000020.1:0-2674 GCA_045536615.1 Acutalibacteraceae bacterium
AAGCCCTTTAAGGTTGGCGACTATATTGAAGCCGCAGGTGAAGCGGGCACAGTTTCGGAAATCACGGTGGTTTATACCGTTTTATTAACACCCGATAATAAGCAGATTACCATACCCAACGGCTCAATAACAAATGCTGTAATTGAAAATTATTCCGCAAAGGATATCCGCCGTGTTGACACAACCTTTGTTGCCGATTATAGCTGCGACAGCGAAAAGGTTAAAGAAATTATTATGAAGGTTATAACCTCACACAAAAAGGCACTTAAAATACCCGAAGCATTTGTAAGGGTTTCAAAGTGTGCTGACAGCGGTGTAGAATATACCGCGCGTGTATGGTCAAACACCGCAGATTATTGGGATGTTTATTTCGATGTTGTTGAGGGTGTTAAAAAAGCATTTGAAGAAAACGATATTAAAGTACCCTATCCGCAAATGGAAGTTAGCATAAAAGAAAAATAAACCAAAAACCGCCGATTTTTCGGCGGTTTTTTTGCCACATATTTTTCAAAAACTGCCAAATACTTTAAAGCCCTTGCAAAACCAAAAAGTATATCATAAAATAAAATTACAAAAGAGCTTTTTTTAAAAAACAAAGGCGGTGGAAGATGGATATTAAAGTTTTTATCGACAAAGAAAGGCCAGAAGAAATAATAATTTATGCCCACGAAAAAACCGAACTTATAAACGAAACTGAACGCCTTGTGGCAGAAAATAATTTTAATTTGTTTGGATATACCGAAAATGAGGCAAAAAAGGTTAATTTATCGGCGGTTAATTGCTTTGTTACCGAAAATAACAAGGTGTATGCTTTAACTGATGAAAAATTGCAAATAAAGTTACGCCTTTATCAGCTTGAAGAAATGCTTGATGAAAATTTTATAAAAATCAACCAGTCCTGCATTGCAAACATAAAGCAAATTGAAAGTGTTAAAGCCACTTTTTCGGGTGCGATAGCGGTTGTTTTTAAAAACGGATATCAAGATTATATTTCACGGCGAAATTTAAAAAGCGTTAAAGAAAGGTTGGGCGTTTAAAATGAATAAATATGTTAAAGCGTTTTTAATGCGCGGTTTAGTTTTCGGTGGCTTTGGGCCGATTATTTTGGCAATAATTTATTTTATAGTTTCAAAAGTTGATAAAAGTATTACCTTTGGCGGTCAAGAAATTTTATTAGGTGTGGTTTCGATTTATCTGCTTGCTTTTGTTCACGCAGGTGCAAGTATTTTCAACCAAATTGAAGAATGGGGACTTAACAAATCTATTACATTTCATTTTGGCACACTTTATTTAGCTTATGCCGTCTGTTATTTTATAAATTCGTGGCTACCGTTTGATATTAAGGCGTTTTTAATTTTTACTGCAGTTTTCTTTGCGGTTTACATTGTGGTTTGGCTGATTGTTTATTTTAGCATTAAATATCACACTAAAAAAATAAGCGAAAAACTTAAAAATTAAACAAAAACCGAGCAGGTGTTAAACTGCTCGGTTTAATTTATGTTTATATCATATTCTTTGTCGATAAGTATGTAATTTACCTTGTGCTTTTTTGCAAGTTCTAAAATTTTTGCATTTTCAGAAAGTGCATTTTCGATTGTATAGTCATCATTTATTCGTTTTTCAATAACATTTGCAAATTTTTTAATGTCATTAAAGTGGGTTTTAATGTAATTTTCGCTCATAACAAGGCAGTAATATTTAATTTCGTTTAAATATTTGTTTTCAAAATCCTTTTTGTAATCAAAGGGAATATAGCACCCCTCAACAATAAGATTTTGCTTGTTTTCAATGGCGGTTTTAATCATTTCACGCACAATGGGCCATAAATATTCGGTAAGGGCGCCATCATCGCTTAAAGGGGTAAGATTAGTGTTGCCGCTGCGGATTAACCCCATTTTTAAGTGGTCAATCGAAAGATAGGGGAAGTGGTATTTTTCTAAAAGCTTTTGCGCAAGGGCGGTTTTGCCCGTGTGGGACGCACCCAAAATTAAAATAATCATTTTTCACACCTTTTTTCGCATTTATATCTTGTTACTGTTTCGCCGTTAAGGTTTTCGCAAAATTCTAAAATTTTAAACCCGTTTTTGCGGTAAAAACCGACTGCGTCCTTGTCGGTTTCGGCATATAAAAAGGAAAGGTTAAATTCATTAATTACCGTATTTATCATATATGTGCCAATGCCTTTGTTTTGTGCGGTTTCGTCTACGGCAATGCCGATAATTTTGGCTTTGTTTTGCTCCAAAAATGAAAGCACAATAACACCTTTAATTTGTCTCGCATCTAAAAAAGCAAATACTTTGATATTGTTATCTTTAAGCCACAAATCAACATGTTTGTTAAATTTGTCGGGTGATGGCATATACATACAGTGCTTATAAATTTCGTATGTATCTAAAATTTCGGCTTTTGTTGAAAGTTTATTTAAAATCATTTTTTGCTCCCGTAAGGTTAAAATAAAGAAAAAGCAATATATAAAAAACGACTTGCCAAAACAAGCCGTTTTTGGTGGAGATAGTGGGGCTCGAACCCATGACCTCTTGACTGCCAGTCAAGCGCTCTCCCAGCTGAGCTATACCCCCGAACCGGTGTGTTCCGTTTCAGAACATTTGCTAGTATAGCAACCAATCTTCCGATTGTCAACACCTTTTTTCATTTTCTTTCAAAATTGTTTTCC
>JAZSNW010000066.1:0-3670 GCA_045536615.1 Acutalibacteraceae bacterium
TGTTTATGAAGGGTGTATGCCGGTTGAAATTTTGGCAAAACGCGGTGAAGATTCAATTCGTTTTGGCCCGTTAAAGCCGGTTGGACTTAAAGACCCCCGAACCGATAAAAGACCGTGGGCTGTTGTACAACTTCGTGCCGAAAACCAAGAGGGAACACTTTATAATTTGGTTGGTTTTCAAACAAATTTAAAATTCCCCGAACAGAAGCGTGTTTTTTCGCTTATACCCGGTCTTGAAAATGCTGAATTTATAAGATATGGTGTTATGCACCGAAATTCGTTTATAAATTCGCCAAAGCTTTTAAACAAAGACCTTTCACTTAAAACTGACCCAAATGTTTTCTTTGCGGGTCAACTTTCAGGAGTGGAAGGTTATATGGAATCGGCGGCAAGCGGTATTATTGCCGGTCTTAATGCGGTTGCAAAAATTAAAAATACCGACCCCGTTATTTTGCCGAATTTCACAATGATTGGTGCTCTTTTAAATTATATAACCGATGAAACGGTTGTGAATTTTCAGCCAATGGGCGCAAATTTTGGTATTATCCCACCGCTTGAAAATCATATCAGAGACAAGCGTGAAAGATATATGGCTTTATCACAGCGTTCACTTGAATTTTTTAAAAATAAGGAGTTTTAAAAATGCGTATTGCAGTAGATGCTTTTGGCGGCGATAACGCCCCTTTGGAAATTGTTAAAGGTGCTGCGGCCGCTTCTAATGAATATGGTGTTGAAATTACCCTTGTTGGTGATAAAATCGAAATTGAAAAGGTTATAACTGACAATAATTTAAAATTCAACGGCGAACTTATAATAGTTCACACCGACGATGTTATTGATATGCACGATGAACCAACAAGTCTTTTGAAAGCACATAAAGATTCTTCAATGGCTTTGGCTTTTAATGAACTTGCAGAAGATAAGGCAGATGCTTTTGTGTCGGCCGGTTCAACAGGTGCAATTGTTGTTGGTGGTACTTTTATTGTTAAGCGCATTAAAGGAATTAAACGCCCCGCGCTTGCCGGTATGATACCATCACCTAACGGTCACTATATGCTTTTGGATATGGGTGCAAATGCCGAATGTCGCCCTGAAATGCTTTGCCAATTTGGTATTATGGCATCGGCCTATTTAAAGGGTGTTGAAGGCAAGGAAAATGCTACAATCGGCCTTTTAAACATTGGTACCGAAGACAGCAAAGGTGGCGAACTTCAAAAAGAAGCATATAAACTTTTGAAAGATGCTCCCATAAACTTTGTTGGTAATGTTGAATCTCGCGAGATGCCAAAGGGTGCTGTTGATGCTGTTGTTACTGACGGTTTTACAGGTAACATTGCTTTAAAGCTTATTGAAGGCACGGCAATTACTTTCTTTAAACTTATTAAAAATTCACTTTATAAAAGTTTAAAAAATAAACTTGCGGCACTTGTTATCAAAAAAGATTTATATTCACTTAAAAGTATGATGGACTCATCAGAAGTGGGCGGTGCACCGCTTCTGGGTGTTAGAAAACCTGTTATTAAAGCGCACGGAAATTCTGATGCAAAGGCCATTAAAAACGCAATAGGACAAGCGGTTTTATTCGCTAAAAATAATGTTATAGAAAATATCACTAATTCATTAAAGGATTTTTAAAATGGAAGTTTTAGAAGCAAGACTCCAATATAAATTTAATAATGTAAAATATTTAGAAAACGCACTCAACCATTCTTCTTATGCAAACGAAGTGCGGAATGGTACAAAATCGAACGAGCGCCTTGAATTTTTGGGTGACTCGGTTTTGTCGGTTATAGTTGCAAGTTATTTGTTTGAAAATTTTAAAACAATACCCGAAGGCGAACTTACAAAACTTCGCGCATCATTGGTTTGTGAAAAATCACTTTGCGGTTTTTCGCGTGAAATTGGTTTGGGCGAATTTTTGCATCTTGGCAAGGGTGAAGAAAAGGGTGGCGGAAGAGAGCGAGATTCTATTCTTGCTGACGCTTTTGAGGCAGTTTTAGCCGCAATTTATCTTGATGGCGGCATGGAGTGTGCCGAAAGGTTTGTTCTAAGGTTTGTTTTGCCTGAGCTTTCACACCGTGACGAACAAGTTTTTAAAGATTATAAAACAACCTTGCAGGAAATTATACAAAGAAACCCGGAAGAAACGGTAACCTATCATTTAACTGGTGAAAGCGGACCCGACCACGACAAGATTTTTGAGGTTGAGGTTCACCTTAATTCAAATGTAATTGGTAAGGGCAAAGGAAAAAATAAAAAACAGGCCGAACAAATGGCAGCAAAAGAGGCACTTTTGCTTATGGGTGCTGAAATATGAGTAAAACACATTCAAATATTTCGGTTTTTGTGCCGCATATCGGTTGCCCAAACAAATGTAGCTTTTGTGACCAAAGATATATAACCGGTACTTCAAGGGCACCACATCCCGAAGATGTTGAAAAAGCGGTTATGATGGCTATAAAGTCTAAAAAATATGACCCAAAAACCACCGAAATTGCCTTTTTTGGCGGTAGTTTCACTGCAATTAACCGCGTATATATGGAATCGCTTTTAGAAGCGGCTTCAAACTTTGTTAATGTTGGCATTGTGTCTGGCATTAGAATTTCCACAAGACCCGATGCCATTGATGACGAAATTCTATTGCTTTTAAAAAGTTATAATGTAACTGCTATTGAACTTGGTGCACAGTCACTTAACGACCGTGTGCTTAAAATGAATAACCGTGGACATTCTGCCCGCGATGTTGAAAAAGCAGCAATGCTTATTAAAAAGCACGGGTTTGAACTTGGCCTTCAAATTATGACAGGACTTTATGCAGACGATAATGATTCTATACTTCGTACTGTGCAAAAAATTATTGAAATTGCGCCCGACACGGTTAGAATTTATCCAACTATTGTTTTAAAAGGTACTGATTTAGAAGCCCTTTATCTTGACAAGGTTTATGAACCACAATCCCTTGGTGATGCGGTTAAACTTGCAAGCAAACTTTATTTGCAACTTACCCGTGCCGGTATAAAGGTTATAAGATTGGGTCTTCACTCAATAGAAAAAGGGTCTTATATTGCGGGGCCTTGGCACCCCGCATTTGCCGAACTTTGCTATTCACAAATTATGTTAACAAAAGTGCTTTCGTGGCTCTATACCGAAGGCAAATATGTAATTTATGTTAATCCAAAGTCGGTATCGGTTATGACAGGACAAAGAAAAAGCAATTTACTTTATCTTAAAAAACGCGGTTTTGACTGCAAGGTTAAAGCCGATGAAAGTATAGAAGAATTTGATTTTAAAATAGAAAGGGAAGTGTTATAAGAATGCTGTTAAGTTCGATTGAAATTCAAGGTTTTAAGTCGTTTGCGGATAAAACAGTCTTAAAATTCGGCAAGGGTATAACCGCGGTTGTTGGCCCAAACGGAAGCGGTAAAAGTAACATTTCCGACGCGGTTCGTTGGGTACTTGGTGAACAGTCAACCAAAAGTCTTCGCGGTCAGTCGATGGAGGATGTAATCTTTGGTGGTACCGAAACACGCCGTCCGCACGGTTTTTGTGAGGTTACCTTAAATATAAATAACACTGACCGTTCTCTTAATTTTGACAACGATTTCGTGTCAATTACAAGAAGATATTACCGTTCACACGAAAGTGAATACGCCATAAATAATGTATCTGT
>JAZSNW010000098.1:0-2080 GCA_045536615.1 Acutalibacteraceae bacterium
ATAGACGACCTTGGGCGTGTTGTTATCCCCAAAGAAATCCGAAGAACTATGAGGATAAGAGAGGGAGACCCATTGGAGATTTTTACTGATGCGGGGGGCGAGGTTGTTTTTAAAAAATATTCGCCGATAGGCGAGCTTTCAAATTATGCTTTTCAGTGTGCCGAAGCGCTTGCGACAGCAACGCGCCTTTCGGTTGTGGTGTGCGACCGCGACCACTGTATTGCGGCGGCGGGTATTTCTAAAAAAGAGGTGCTTGAACGCAGGGTGACCCCCGTTTTAGAAGGTGTTATGGATGAACGCCGTACTGTTGTTTTTGAGGATGAAAACCAGCTGGCGCTTGAGGGGGTAAACCGCAAAATATGTGTTGCCGCCCCAATTATTATTGCCGGTGATGTAAGCGGTGCGGTGGTAATGCTTGCAAGCGATGTAAGCGACCGTCCCGCCGAATCTGATGAAAAATTAGCGCGTGTTGCAGCGGCCTTTTTAAGCAAACAACTTGAAGAATAAAAAACATCCCAGGCCTTGAGGTATGGCTTGGGATATTTTTTGTGCAAGGTTATGCGCCACCTTGCAGGGCTTAAAAAGGGGGGGAGATGTATATGTAAAAATCTTAGCTTAACAAATTTTCAGCTGCTCACATTCGTGGTTTTCGGTTGTGTTTTTGGTGATTCGCACCTTATATTCTATATATTTTTCGTTTTCATATTTTCGGGTTTTGGCGTTAAGCCCTGCGCTTTGCAAAGTGTCAACAAGTTTTGAAAGACTGTTATAAAACAACCTAACATCGCTTATGGCATATTTTCTTATTGGTTTAATTTGCTCTTCGGTTTTTTCGACCGGGGGCGGATTTAAAATACTTTCAATATATACTTCCGTTTCTTTTAAACTTAATTCGTTTGCGATGATATAATCAAGCGCCAAGTCACGCGCTTCACCTTGCAAACGGATGAGCGCACGGGCGTGGCGTTCGGTTAAGTGGGCAGTTAAAATTCGGTCTTTTTGGTTGTTTGAAAGGCGCAAAAGCCGAAGTTTGTTTGAAAGGGTAGACTGTGCAATGCCAAGGCGGGATGCAACTTCAAGTTGCGGCATTTGGTATAAAATTATCAGTCGGTTTAAGGCCTCGGCCTCTTCGAAAAAGGTTAAATCTTGCCGTTGCAAATTTTCCATAATTGAATAAATTGCGGCGGTTTTATCGTCGGTGTTATGTAATACGCAAGGCACGCGCCGAAGCCCCGCCATTTTGGCGGCTTTAAACCGCCTTTCGCCCGCAATAATTTCATATTTTCCGTTTATTGTTTTTCGCACCGCCAAGGGCTGAATAATCCCACTTGAAGAAATGCTGTCGGCCAAAAGGTTTAGTTCATATTCGTTAAAAGTTTTTCTTGGTTGGTTTTTTGAAGGTATTATATCGTCAACTTTAAGCATTAAAAGTTTTTTATCCCACGGTGTTTGCATTAAAACGCCTCCTTAATTTAAGTATACAAAAATGGCGGTTTTTGTAAAGAAAAAGGCATCGTGCAAATTCGCCACAAAAAAACAAAAAACAGCCCGTTTACAAGGGCTGTTTTGAAATATTTCCGCTATTTCTGGGGTATTTTGGCGGTGTTTGCGATATTTTTTTTGAAATTACAAAACTTCTTGGGTCATTGTTTGGCAATGTTTCGCATATAATTTGCGGTTTTTCCATTTTTAAAAGGTTTATTGCATTGTTTGAAGCCGCAACCTCATCAACGGCCGACGGGCCTTTCATTGCAACAAACAAACCGTTTGGCTTTACAAAAGGTGTGCAATATTCCAAAAGTGTGGGCATTGCTGCAACTGCACGGGCACAGGCAATGTCATATCTTTCACGGTATTTTTGGTTTTTGCCGCCCTCTTCAGCACGGCTGTGAATGGCCTCAATATCCGAAAGACCGCACTTGTCAATAACATCCTTTAAAAAGTTAATGCGCTTATTTAAGCTGTCAAGCAAGGTTACTTTAAGGTCGGGGCGGACAATTTTTAAAACAAGCCCCGGAAAGCCCGCACCTGTGCCGACATCAATAATTTTAGCGCCCTGTGGCACATTAACATTTTTAAA
>JAZSNW010000108.1:0-9086 GCA_045536615.1 Acutalibacteraceae bacterium
AGGAGTTGATCATTTGGTTTGTCTTCCTAAGACCGCTTGGCCTCCGACTTGATTACCCAACACTTATGGGGTGAATCCGCTTACTAATATTCAGGTTTTATGCCCATCACGAATGATGGATACAGGCACTTTGAATTTAAACAATGTTTTGCAAGCAAATCTTAATCCTACGTCCAGGGACAAACACCAAATGGCATATAAAGGTGTTTACTTTCGCGAAGGCGACAAGGTAATGCAAATTAAAAACAACTATGACATAATGTTTAAAAAAGACAACGGCGAATATGGAAGCGGTGTTTTTAACGGTGATGTTGGCTATATTACCGAAATAGATATTCGCGCCAATATGTTAAAGGTTAGGTTTGATGACAGGGTTGTGACCTATTTTTCGGAAGATTTGTCACAACTTGAACTTGCCTATGCTATAACCATTCATAAAAGTCAGGGTAGCGAATATGATTATGTAATTATCCCACTTTGCGATGTACCATCCCGCCTTGTTTACAGAAATCTTTTATACACCGCCGTTACCCGTGCGAAGAAAATGCTTATTTTGGTGGGGGATGAAGGTATTTGGCAGGCAATGGTGGATAACGACAAAAAAACACTTCGTTACACCGCTTTACAAAAATTTTTGAAGGATAATGCCCGTGAAACAATATTTTAATGTGATTATTTCGGCGCTTTTTCCAAATGTGTGCGTTGCTTGTGGGGAAATTATCCCCGAAAGCGAGCATTTGTGTGAATATTGTGCTGAAATGGCTGAAATGGTTGATTTTACAAAATGTTGTATCCGTTGCGGAATGCCTAAAAAGGAATGTCGCTGTTCTAAACGGGTGTTTCATTTTAACGGCTGTGCCGCACCGTTTTATAACGATGGCGTTATGCAAAAGGCAATGTACCGTTTCAAATTTGGCAAAAAAGAATATATCACGAAATTTTTTGCAGAAAAAATGGCGCTAACCGTAAAAACCGCTTACAGTGATATTAACTTTGATATAGTTACCTTTGTTCCAACCACCTTTAAAAGAAAAATGAGCAGGGGATTTAATCAAAGCGAACTTTTGGCAAAGAAAATTTCGAAAATTTTAAACACACCACTTTTAAGTGATTTGATAAAATGCAAAAAGTCCGCAAAGATTCAACATACACTTAAATTTGATGAACGATTTAAAAATGTTAAAGGCAGATATGAATGTAACCGAAATTACAAACTAAACGGTAAAACGGTTTTACTTGTTGATGATATTAAAACCACGGGCGCCACATTAGATGAATGTGCAAAACAACTTTTACTTTTGGGTGCTGACAGAGTTTATTGCGTAACAGGTCTTATGACCGCTAAAAATAAGAAGAAGGAAAAGGAATAATGGCTACAGATATTGGTATAGATTTAGGTTCTTCAAAAACTGTAATTTTTTCAAGTTCTAAGGTTGTGTTAGAACTTCCAAATGTTGTAACGGTTGACGCTGAAACTTGGGAGCCGATTTATTACGGTGAAAAGGCAAAACAGACCATTGGCAGAACGCCCGATAGTCTTTTAAGCGTTTACCCCATAGAACACGGCGTAATTTCCGATTATGATTTAACCGAACTTATGCTAAAAAATTATATGGAGCAAGCATTTGGTAATAAAATATTACGCCCACGAATAATGGCAACCTTGCCCGCAGGTCTTACTGAACTTCAACATCATTCACTTTCAAATGTTGTTGAAGCAGCAGGGGGCAGAAACATCACCGTTATTGAAGGGCCTTTGGCTATTGCTTTTGGCTTGGGGCTTGATTTTTCGGTCCCACACGGCACACTTATTGTTGACATAGGCGCAGGCACTACCGATGTTGCGGTTATATCGCTTGGCGGTATTGCGGCGTGTGATTCTTTTAAAATTGCATCATTTGATTTTGATGCCCAAATCATTCGTTATGTAAGGCGCGAATATAACATCGAAATTGGCCCCTTGACTGCCGAAGCCATTAAAATTAAGGTTGGTTGTGCTATAAAACGCGATATTGAAGTTGCTATGGTGGCAAAGGGAAGAAATATTTTTTCGGGGCTCCCTGAAAGTTTTGAAATTACTTCGGGTGAAGTGTATGACGCAATTAAAGACACCCTTAAACTTATTTGCAACGCTATACGCGAGGTTATAAACAAAACCGATCCTGATTTAGTTGCCGACATTATGGCTGATGGTATGTATCTTACGGGCGGCGGTTCGCTTCTTACGGGCTTTGCGCAACTTATTTCCGATTATTTAGGTATAAAGGTACACCAAATGGATGACCCCACCCACAGTGTTGTAAGGGGTGCAGCGGTTGCCATTAAAAAGCCCGAGCTTTTAAAGAATGTTGACTATCAAATGCGTTCTTTAAAAGAACTTGAAATTGAATAGATAATATGGTTTGTTCATCGCATTATAACAAGTTTGTGTGAAAAAAGGCAACGAACATTATTTCTTTTCAACACTTTAAAGCATTAAAGTTTGTGCAAAATCACAATTGACTTTTATGTTTTTTGGTAGTAAAATGCAGTTATTACATTGAAAGGGAGTGGACAGGTTGTTCGTAAAGTCTTATTTTCGATTTTATTACTTTAATAATGCGGACTGTCTGTGCACTGTTAAAACATAATTTAGGTTATGTGTTTAATATTACATTCAGCCCGCAGTTGTCATGCTTTTAAAAAGTGTGATTATTGTGGGTTTTTTATATTTTTAGAAAACGAGGGAAAGAAATGATTAATAATAAAATGGTCGAACTTGGCAAAGTTCGTTCGGTAATTCGTGAAATATTTGAATACGGCAACAAACGCCGTGCCGAAATCGGTGCTGAAAATGTGCTTGATTTCAGTCTTGGTAACCCAAGCATTCCCGCACCCGAAAAGGTAAGGGAAATTATGGAGCGACTTATAAATGAAACCGACCCCGTAAAACTTCACGGTTATACCTCTGCCCAAGGTGATGCTACTGTTCGCAAAGCAATTAGTGACAGCATTACTGACCGTTTTGGTGTTAAAGCAAGTCCCGATTTAATCTATATGACTTGCGGTGCGGCGGCATCTTTAACCATTTCTTTAACCGCTATTGTAAACGACGGGGACGAGGTTATCGCTTTGGCGCCCTTTTTCCCCGAATACCGCGTTTTTGCCGAAAAGGCAGGGGCAAATTTCAGGGTTGTAAAGTGCAGTGATGGTGATTTTCAAATTGATTTTGCCGCTTTGGAAAAGGCAATAAACAAAAACACAAAGGCGCTCATTGTAAATTCCCCAAACAACCCAACAGGTGTTGTTTTGTCAGAAGAAACAATAGTTAAACTTTCAAGTCTTTTAAATGAAAAACAGGCGGAGTTTGGCACATCAATTTATATTATTTGTGACGAGCCCTACCGCGAGCTTGTTTATGGTATGGAAGTGCCTTACATACCTGCTTTTTATGATAACACTATCGTTTGCTATTCGTTTAGTAAATCGTTGTCGTTACCGGGCGAGCGTATCGGTTATATTTTTGTGTCACCAAAGACAGATAATCCCACTGATATATATGCCGCAGTTTGCGGTGCGGGCAGAGCACTTGGCTTCGTTTGTGCGCCAAGTCTTTTGCAGTATACAGTTAAAGAGTGTATAGTCCTTACTGCTGATATTGAGGTTTATAAGAAAAACCGCGATATTTTATATAATGCGCTTTGTGAATATGGCTATAAATGTGCAAAGCCCGACGGCGCGTTTTATCTCTTTATGAAGTCTCCTGAAAGCGATGCTAACGCTTTTTGCGAAAGGGCAAAAAAGTACGAGCTTTTGCTTGTGCCAAGCGACAGCTTTGGTTATGAGGGATATGTTCGTATAAGCTATTGTGTAAGCGAAAAGCAAATTTTGAAATCTTTACCTGCCTTCAAGGCACTAATGGAGGAATATAAATGACCGACCTTGAAAAAGCAAGGCAAATTATAAACGACGTTGACAGTAAAATGCGTGAGCTTTTTTTAGAAAGAATGAAGGCGGCTAAAACTGTTGCCGAATATAAAAAGCTTCACGGTATACAGGTTTTTGACAGCCAGCGTGAGCAGGAGGTCCTTGCCCGTAATAGCGACGCTTTTAGTGACAATGAATTAAAGGGCTATTATGTTGATTTTATCACACATAATATGGACATTTCGAAACGCTATCAGCACCGACTGCTTGAAGGTATGAAGGTGGCGTTCAGCGGGGTAGAGGGTGCATTTGCCAATATCGCCGCAAACAAGGTTTTTCCCGATGCCGAAGCCGTGCCTTACCCCGATTTTAAATCGGCTTATAATTCGGTTGTAGATGGCGAATGTGACTGTGTAATTTTGCCGATAGAAAACAGCTTTAATGGTGACGTTGGGCAGGCAATGGACCTTGCATTTTTTGGCTCGCTTTACATAAACGGCGTTTATGATATTTCGGTTGTGCAAAACCTTTTGGCAAACAAAGGTGCTGCAATTTCGGATATAAAAGAAGTTATAAGCCATCCACAAGCTTTGGGGCAATGCAGTGAATATATCAAAAATCGTGGATTTAAAACTATTGATGCAGTTAATACTGCAGTTGCTGCAAAATTTGTTGCCGAAAGTGGCCGACTTGATATTGCCGCCATTGCAAGTGAAGAAGCAGCCGAAAAATATGACCTTGTAAAGTTAGAAGGTCACATTAACCAAAGTAGTAATAATACTACCCGTTTTGCAGTATTTTCACGCACTGCAAAAGCACCGTCTGTAGCGGATAATCACTTTATTCTACTTTTCACCGTTACTAACGAGGCGGGGTCGCTTGGCAAGGCAATTTCTATTATCGGTGAAAACGGATTTAACCTTAAAGCGCTTAAAAGCCGACCCACAAAGGAACTTATTTGGAATTATTATTTCTTTGTTGAGGGTGAGGGCAATATAAACAGCGAAAAGGGCAAGAAAATGCTTTCTGAACTTAAAGAAAAATGTAGCGATTTAAGAATTATAGGCAACTTCGAAAAGGAAGTAATTTTATGATACTTACCACAAAAACATCTTCGGTGCAGTATGACATTGTTATAAACCGCGGTGTTTTAAACAACTTAAAAGAATATTTAAACCTTAACCGCAAGGTTCTTATTGTAACCGATAGCGGCGTGCCTGAAATTTATGCAAACACCGTTTTGGCACAATGCAAAGAGGGATATATTTATACCTTTTCGCAGGGGGAAGAAAGTAAAAATTTTGATACATACCAAGCAATTTTAAGTCAGTTGGTTTCAAACGGCTTTACACGAAGTGACTGTGTTGTTGCGGTTGGTGGTGGCGTTGTGGGTGATATGGCGGGCTTTGCCGCCGCAACCTTTATGCGTGGTATTGATTTTTATAACATACCCACAACCGTACTTTCACAGGTTGATTCTTCCATTGGTGGCAAGGTTGCCATTGACTTTTGCGGTATTAAAAACATTGTTGGTGCATTTTATCCGCCAAAAGCGGTTATAATCGACCCCGAAACTTTAAACACATTGCCAAAACGCCAAATTGCAAACGGTCTTGCCGAGTCATTAAAAATGGCGGCAACCTTTGATAGTGAACTTTTTGGTCACCTTGAAAAAGATGAACTTGATATT
Organism: Acutalibacteraceae bacterium; assembly: GCA_045536615.1. Classification (GTDB taxonomy): domain Bacteria; phylum Bacillota; class Clostridia; order Oscillospirales; family Acutalibacteraceae; genus UBA737. The sequence goes on from JAZSNW010000108.1 coordinate 5,597, forward strand.
GATTATATAATCAGACAAAGTCTTAAAATTAAAAGGCAGGTTGTCGAAGCCGATGAAAAAGAGCAGGGAATACGCCGTGTTTTAAATTTCGGTCACACAGTCGGTCATGCTATTGAAAGCCAGAAGTTAGGCGAGTTATATCACGGCGAATGTGTTTCACTTGGTATGCTTTATTGCTGCAGTGAAGATGTGAAAAAACAAATTAAAACTGCACTCAAAAAGCTTGATTTACCAATTGAATGTGAAATTGATGCCGATAAAATAATTGAAATTATCGCCCACGATAAGAAAAAATCAGGGGATAGCGTTTCGGTTATTTGGGTTGAAAAAATCGGCAGTTTTGAAATAAGAGAAATGAATTTATCTGAACTTAAAGAAGTGATTATAAAATGAAAAACAGTTTGGGACAAAATGTAACAATTACGGTTTTTGGTGAAAGCCACGGCTCAGGTATCGGTGCTGTGCTTGACGGAATGCCCGCAGGTATTCCCGTTGATGAAGCATTTATAAAGCATCAGCTTTCGCTTCGCAGACCTTCGGGCGACATATCCACTCCCCGTGTTGAAGCCGATAATTACATAATTTACAGCGGTGTTTTGGGCGGTTTTACAACGGGTACCCCTATTTGTGTGGTTATACCTAATGAGAACACAATTTCAAAGGACTATTCCGCCGATAGATTTTTGGCGCGTCCCTCACACGCCGATTTTGTAGCTTTTAAGAAATATAACGGATTCGAGGATTATCGCGGGGGCGGTCATTTTAGCGGTCGAGTAACTGCGGGAATAGTGGCTGTTGGCGCTATTGCAATTTCGGCTTTAAATCAAAAAGGCATTAAAATTGGCACACATATTTCAAGATGTGCTGGTGTTGATGATGCTGTTTTTGCAAATTATGAAACCGAGATAGATGCTTTAAATAATATGCCTTTCGCTGTTTTAGATAATGATAAAGGCGAAGAAATGAAAGAAAAAATACTTTCCGCAAAAGCCGACGGTGATAGCGTTGGTGGTGTGCTTGAAACTGCGGTTATAGGTTTGCCCGTTGGTGTGGGTGAGCCGTGGTTTGATGCTTTAGAGGGTATGCTTTCCCACGCGCTTTTCTCAATCCCCGCAATAAAGGGTGTTGAATTTGGCTTAGGGTTTGATTTTGCTGACCTTAACGGAAGTAACGCTAATGACCCGTTTGAAGTAAAGGATGGCAAAATTGTCACCAAAACCAATAATAATGGTGGTATAAATGGCGGTATTTCTAACGGAATGCCGATTGTTTTCAGATGTGCTGTAAAGCCAACCCCAACCATTGCAAAGCCGCAAAGCACAGTTAATTTTTCAACCAATGAAAACACTGTTTTACAATCATTAGGTAGGCACGACCCATGTATTGTTCACCGTGCGCGTGTTGTGGTTGACAGTATGGTGGCTATTACCTTGTGTGATGCTTTAACCGCAAAATTTGGTACTGACTGGTGGAAAAAATGAAGTACGGTCTTATTGGCGAAAAATTAGGTCACAGCTTTTCAAAAACAATACATTCTAAAATCGCCGATTATGATTATGAGCTTTTAGAAATCGGCAAAGAAGAAATGGATTCGTTTTTTGAAAAGCGTGATTTTAATGGAATAAATGTCACAATTCCTTACAAACAAACGGTTATACCTTATCTTGATTTTATAAGCGATGAAGCCAAAAGCATTGGTGCGGTAAATACTGTTGTTAATAAAAATGGTAAATTATACGGCCATAATACCGACTTTTTCGGCCTTAAAGCACTTATTGAAAAGAATAATATTGAAATTTCCGGTAAAACCGTTTTAATTTTGGGCAGCGGTGGCACTTCAAAAACCGCAAATGCAGTTTGCAAGTCAATGTTTGCCAAGGAAATCTATATTGTTTCACGAAGCGGTGAAAACGGCACAGTTTCTTACGATGATGCTAAAAAGATTTGCGCCGAGGTTATAATAAACACCACACCAAGCGGAATGTACCCTAAAAATTATGATGCACCTATTGATTTGGACTGTTTTGAAAATTTAGAATCGGTTGTTGATGTTGTTTATAATCCTTTAAAAACAGCGCTTGTTTTGTCGGCTGAAAAAGGGGGAATAAAGGCGGTCGGCGGTCTTTATATGCTTTATATGCAGGCAGTAAGGGCGGCAGAGCTGTTTTTAGAAAAAGAAATTACAAATAATGTTTTTTCAAAAATTTTAAATGAAAAACAAAATTTGGTGCTTGTCGGTATGCCGTCGAGCGGCAAGACAACCTTAGGTGAAATATTGTCACAAGATCTTCAAAAAGAGTTTCTTGACACCGATGAGGAAATTATAAAAAAAGCCCAAATGCCCATAGCTGAAATTTTTGAAAGGTTTGGCGAAGAGTATTTTAGGGCACTTGAAACACAGGTTATAAAAGAGGTTTCACAAAGGCAGGGCCTTGTTATTGCAACGGGCGGCGGTGCGGTTTTAAGGCAAGAAAATATTGATGCCTTAAAGCAAAACGGCAAGGTGATTTTCATTGACCGACCACTTTCACAGCTTTTGGTAACTGATGACCGACCACTTTCAAAAACCTATAAGAATTTAGAACAGCTTTATAACCAAAGGTATGATATTTATAATGCGGTTTGCGATTTAAAAATCAATGCCGATGGTGATATAAACACTAATTTAAAGCGAATAAAAGAAGGCATTTTAAATGAAAATTTTAGTAATTAACGGGCCAAATCTTAATATGCTCGGGTGTAGAGAACCTGAAATTTACGGCAGTAAAACCTATAAAGATTTACGCAAACAAATTAAAGAATTTGCAAAAGAAAAGGGAGTAAGGGTTTCGTTTTTTCAGTCAAACTGCGAGGGCGATTTGGTGACTGCTATTCAAAAAGCATATAAAAAATATGACGGCATTGTTATAAATCCCGGCGCTTATACACACACAAGCATAGCACTTTTAGATGCGGTAAAATCGGTCTTAGTTCCAACTGTTGTAGTGCATATTTCCGATTTGTCCACCCGTGAAGATTTCCGTCAAATAAGTTATATTCGTGCCGCTTGTATCGGTACAATAAGCGGTAAGGGCTTTGACGGATATAACGATGCAATTAACCTTTTAATCAGTAACGGAAGTGATAAATAATGATAGTTAGAATTGCACCATCCTCTGCCGCAGGGAGAGTTAAAGCGCCACCCTCAAAAAGTATGGCGCACCGACTTTTAATTTGCGGCGCACTTTCAAGCAAAAGTGTAATAAGCGGTGTTGCTTTTTCGGATGATATTAAGGCAACGCTTTATTGTCTTGATGCTTTGGGCGCTAAAATAAGCGTAGAAAATGACACAGTTACCATTGGCGGTATTGACATAAATAATACCACCAAAAGCCAAATTATGTCGGCGGGTGAAAGCGGCAGTACATTAAGGTTTTTAATACCACTTTGCTTGCTTTTTGGCAGTCCCTTTACAATAAACGGAACAGCCCGCCTTTTTGAACGCTCACTT
>JAZSNW010000121.1:0-7119 GCA_045536615.1 Acutalibacteraceae bacterium
TTCATAGCGGCTTCAATTTCTTCAATACAATCGTAAATAATACGATACATACGCATATCTACGCCTTCGCGTTCAGCGGTTTCCTTAGCAACTGCATCAGGACGAACGTTAAAGCCAACAATAATAGCGCCTGAAGCCTGAGCCAAGGTAACGTCAGATTCGTTAACCGCACCAACACCACCGTGAATTACGCATACCTTAACTTCATCATTTGAAAGTTTAACAAGACTTTCTCTAACTGCTTCAACCGAACCTTGAACGTCGGCCTTAACGATAATGTTAAGTTCTTTAAGTTCGCCGGCTGAAAGGTTATCAAACAGGTTATCAAGTGTAACCTTTTGTTTAGCATTATTAAGTTCGTCTTTTGCCTTTTGCTTTCTTTGTTCAACAAGCTGACGGGCAAGGCGTTCGTCTGATACAGCATCGAAAACATCACCTGCGTTTGGTGTTTCGGCAAGACCTGTAATTTCAACAGGAACAGAAGGACCTGCAACTTTAAGTTCAACACCGTTTTCGTTAGTCATTACACGAACACGGCCAACCGCTGTGCCCGCAACGATAATATCACCTGTTTTAAGTGTGCCGTTTTGAACAAGAAGCGATGCCACAGGGCCGCGACCTTTATCAAGGCGGGCTTCAATAACAATACCCTTTGCTCTGCGGTCGGGGTTTGCTTTAAGCTCTTGCATTTCGGCAACAAGGAGGATATTTTCCAAAAGATTATCAATACCCATGTGTGTTTTAGCTGAAACGGGAATGCAAATAATATCGTTGTCCCATTCTTCAGGCACAAGTTCGTGTTCGGTAAGTTGTTGCATGATGCGGTCGGGGTTTGCTTCGGGTTTATCCATTTTGTTTATTGCAACAATAATTTGAACCTTTGCGGCTTTTGCGTGGTTAATTGCTTCAATAGTTTGAGGCATTATACCGTCATCGGCAGCAACAACAAGCACTGCAATATCGGTTGCCATTGCACCACGTTGACGCATTGAAGTAAACGCTGCGTGACCGGGGGTGTCAAGGAAAGTGATATCTTCACCGTTGCAGTTTACACGATAAGCACCAATGTGTTGTGTAATACCACCCGCTTCGGTTGAAGTGACAGCGGTGTCACGGATGGCGTCAAGAAGGGATGTTTTACCGTGGTCAACGTGACCCATAACAACAACAACGGGGCTGCGGGGTTTAAGATTTTCAGCAGTATCTTCGGTGTCGTCCATAATTTTTTCTTCAATGGTAACAACAACCGCTTTTTGAATCTTGGCGCCCATTTCGGTAACAACGATTTCGGCAGTATCATAATCGATTACTTGGTTTACTGTCGCCATCATACCAAGTTTTAAAAGTTCTTTAATAACTTCGGCAGCAGTTTTCTTCATTGCTGCTGCAAGCTCGCCCACAGTAATTTCATCCCCAACGGTAACGGTGATAGGGGTTTTCTTAATGCGTTCAAGCTGCATTCTGCGCATTTTATCTGCTTCGGTTTCACGCTTTGCACCTTGGGGGCGCTTGTAATCTTTAGATTTTTGCTTAATCTTTTGCTTGCGTGAATAGTTATCCTGCATAGAATTTGCAGGGGCGATGGTTTCATATTTTTCGTTGTATTTATCGATGTTCACATTAGATGTGCGGGTATCGATACGACGAATTTCGGCAGGACCACGATTTGGTGTGTCGCCTGCCACTTTATCCTTTTTCTTTGAAACAAAGGGTTGTGGGTCAGATGGTTTGTGTTCCTTCTTAACTTCAGCCGGTTTTTGTTCCGGTTTCTTTTCCGCCTTTTGGGGTTCCGGTTTTTTAACTTCTGCCGGCTTTTGTTCTGCCTTTTTGACTTCGGGTTTCACTTCCGACTTTTTAGGTTCGGCTTTTTTGGTTTCAGCTTTTGGTGTTTCAACCTTTTTCTCTTCAACCTTTTTGGGTGTGGGCTTGTTTTTAGCATCTTCTGCTGCTGCAGCCGCTTTTAACTGTTCCAAAATTGCCATTTGTTCCAAAAGTTTTTTGTTCTTTTCTTCCTCGCGTGCTTTTTGGGCCTTTTCACGTGCCTCTGCACCGGTGGCAAAATAAGCGGTAAAGTTTTTCACCGCATTATCTTTTGTTAATTTATTGAAAAAACGACCGATTTCTTTCTCATTCAAAGTGGCGCTTGATTTCTTTTCAACACCCGAAACTTCGGTTGCAATGGCAGACACTTCTTTAGAACTCATATTAAGGTCTTTTGCAAGGTCACTGACTTTATATTTATTGGTCATTAGCATATCCTCCTTCAATTGCTTCGGCAAATGATTTGTCATTTACCGAAATAATACCGCATTTTCGCCCTACGGCTTTTGACATAGTTTCAATATCTATATCCTTTAAAGAAATTAACGGAATGTTATTACTGTTGGCAAAAAAGCCAATTTCTTTTTTGCTTTTTTCAGAAACATCAAAAGCGCAAACAACAAGAAAGCTCTTGCCTGATTTTACAGCCACTTTTGACATATCCATACCAAATGAAAGTTTTCCCGCTTTGGTGGCAAAACCTAAAAGTGTTAAAATTTTACTCATTTGATTCATTTAACGCCTTTTCCAATTCTGCATAAACTTCTAAAGACACGGGGGTTTGAAAAGCACGTGACAAAGAATTTTGCTTTTGCGCCTTTTTAAAGCATTCGGCATTTTTGCAGATATAAGCACCTCTGCCGTTTAATTTGCCCGTAAAATCAAGTTTAATTTCACCTTCGGGGGTTTTAACAACGCGTATAAGTTCTTTTTTCGGCTTCATTTCGTGACAGCCGGTGCACATACGCATGGGTATTTTTTTAACAGTCATAACATTTCCTCATAAAATTTAAAATTATTCGCCGTAGTAACCGCTTTCGGGGTGAATGTCAATCTTCCAGCCGGTAAGTTTAGCAGCAAGACGAACATTTTGACCCTTGTTACCGATAGCAAGTGACAACTGTGCATCAGGCACCTTTACCTTGCAAGCTTTGGGTTCTTCACTGATAATTTCAACCGAAGTAACCTTTGCGGGAGAAAGCGCTTCCGAAATGAAGAGTACGGGGTCTTCACTGTATTTAACGATATCAATCTTTTCGCCTGCAAGTTCTTCAACAATTCGGTTTACACGTTCACCACGGGGACCGATACAAGCGCCGATTGGGTCAATTTCAGGGTTGGGTGAATAAACCGCCAACTTTGTGCGTGAACCCGCTTGGCGAGAAACCGACTTAATTTCAATAGTGCCGTCAAAAATTTCGGGGACTTCGGTTTCGAAAAGGCGTTTTACAAGACCGGGATGTGTGCGGGAAAGCATAACTCTTGCACCGCGGTCGGTTTCCTTAACATCAACAACATAAACTTTAATATGGTCGCCTTCTTTTAACACTTCATCAGGCACTTGTTCTGCTTTTGGAAGTGTTGCTTCGCTGTGGCCGATTGCCAAAATAGCGTTGCCTGTCTTGGGGTCGATTTTTTGAACAAGGGCTGACAACAATTCTTTAGTGTGGCTTTGGAATTCAGCCAATGTATGTCCTCTTTCAGCTTCGCGCACACCTTGACGGAAGTTGTTTTTAGAATTTTGTGCAACCACACGACCAAACTTTCTTGGGTCAAGTTTAATGTCAACAAAACCATTTTCAATAGATTTTGCATCAATTAAAGCTGCATCTTCTTTTGAAATTTCGGTATAAGGGTCCAAAACTTCGTCAACAACGGTTTTGCGAGCGGTCACTGTGAAAATTTCTTTTTCAGGGTCAATAACACAAGAAACTATTTCATTTCCGCCATAATCTTTACGAGCTGCAACGGTAATTGCTTCTGCAATTTTTTCTGCAATGAATTCCATTGGAATTCCTCTTTCTTCTTCCATTGCTTTAAGTGCCGCAAAAAATTCGGCATTATTGATTTCGTCTTTTTTAACTTTTTTTGCTCTTGCCATTTTTCTATATTCCTCCATTAATCAAAATAACATACATTTGCTTTTGAAATTTGTTTAACTTCAAATTTCATTTGGTTGCCGTCAACATCCAATACAATGCCATCATCCGCCGATAAAAGCGTGCCGATAAATTCCTTTACACCGTCAACCGCTTTATAAAGTTTTACCTTTATCTTTTGACCGATTACCGCGCTGTAATGCGTGTCGCGGGTTAATTCGCGTTCAAACCCACAGGAACAAACCTCTAAATAATAAGATTTGTCAATAGGGTCGTGCTCATCTAAAATAGGGTCAATCGCATGGGAAACATTGGTGCAGTCATCAATAGAAATTCCATCTTCTTTATCAATGAAAACACGCAGATACCACGAAGCCCCCTCCTTAACAAAACGCACATCCCATAAAGTAACACCTTGTGACTCAACAGTGTCTTTTATAAGGTCGTAAACTCGTTCTGCCGCACTTGCCATAAATTCAACTCCTTGCAAAACAAAAGTGAGTAGCTTTCGCCACTCACCTTTCTTTAGAATTATTACATTCGTGATTATAACATATATAATCTTAAAAATCAAGCATTATTTTTTACTCAATTTCTTCGCCTTCATAAGTGTTAATATAAATCTTAACGCTCATGTTAGCGTGAACCTGTTCGCCCGCAGCGGGATATTGTTCAATTATCTGACTTGGAGTATATGCTTCGTCATATTTTTCCAAAACTTCAATGTTTTCATACAAAAATCCGCTTTTTAAAAGTTCTAATTTTGCTTCGGTTTCAGTCTTATTTAAAACGCTTGGCATTTTGAAATCTTTCGGGCCAAGACTTATAACAAGTTCAATTTCAGTTTCTTTTTTAACGCTTGTGCCCTTTGCAACCGACTGTGCACAAACAGTACCGCGCGGTTGTGTAGAATATTCCTGCTTTTTAAGAACAAATGTAAAGTTTTCGTTTTCTTCTTTTTCAATTATAGCGGAATAAAGTTCACCCGTAAAGTCGGGCACAACATAAGTTTTTTCAACATCTTCGGGCAAGTCGGGCTTATCTCCGATATTATCAACAACCGGTGCGCTTGTTGATGGGGTGCTTGGCACACTGTTATTATTTGTGCCGAAAATATCTTCGCGGAAGACGGTAAACATTAAAATAATACCCAAAATCAAGAAACAAATTACAGTAACTATGGTAGTAACAAGCACAACTTTACCATTGCTGTTGTTTTTCTTTTCGCCCTTTGCCGCAGGTTTATCACCTTTTGCAGCGGTGGGGATTTCGCCATAAACCAACTGATTTTTAAAACTTTCCATATCGGGTGTGCGGTCTTCCGGCTTAACTTGAAGCGCATTAGCCAAAGCCGATAAAACTTGACGGGGCAATTCTTCTGCAAATCTTGCAGGAATTGACATAACATCATTTTCAAGGCGTGCAGTTGCCTTTGGTGGTAAAGCGCCTATTAAAACATTAAAAAGGGTTGAACAAAAACCGTAAACGTCGGTATATACGCCGATATTCATTTCTTCTTCGATTTTATATTGTTCAACAGCGGCAAAACCGTCCAAAACTTCATATTTTATTTCATCATTTTCATATCGAAGTTTATTTATAGAATAACCGCTAAGGCGAAGTTTGCCGTCACGACCAACAATAATTGTATCGGTCGAAATGCCCTTGTGCACAAACCCAAGGTCGTGCATACCTTTAATTGTGTCAATTAAGGGTAAGAAAAGAGCACGGGCTTGTTCCCACTTTAATGTGCCGCCGTTTTGTTTAAGAAAATCATTTAAAGTAACACCAACTATGTTTTGTTTAATGGCGAAAGCGGTGCCGTTTTCTTCAAAAACTTCAATTACAGGAATTAAAGAGGGTAATTCGCTTGATTTAATTGCCTTGTTTATTTCCAAAAATTCTAAAAGACCTTCGTTAAAGGTGTATTCTTTCCCCTTTAAAATTGAAACTGTTTTGTCGGCGTTACGCTTTGCAACACCTGCGGGGAAATATTCACAAATTCTAACTATTGAATCTTTTAAAGTGTCCCAACCTATGTAGGTAATACCTTCACCGTTTACGGACAATACTTTGCCAATCATAAAACGGTCATTAATTACGGTTTTAATAGAAACCGCATTTTTGGGATTTTGGGCCTTTGAATCAAAACCACAGATAGGGCAAACTTCTTCCCCACCGTTATCGTTCATACAACCCATACAAAGTCTGTCGGTGCTTATCATAAACAACCTCCACAAAAAAATTTGCTTTGTTTTTCAAAGTTTACTATACTATTTTACCACACTTGTCAAGTCGGCCTCTTTTTCGGCGGCTTTTTTAGTGGCTTTTTCAATCTTAATCATCTTTTTGAAAACACAGGTGTGGTGGGGTGTTATTACCCTATCTTCGTGCAGCGAACCAAAGTACCAATGCTTAAATTCACAAGCCGAACCAATTTCTTGAAAATAGCCGTTAAGTTTATTAACTCGGTCGGTATTGCCGTGTCGCAGAAGCATTGCGCTTTTTACCAAAGACGGTGGTTCATGTGTGATAAAATAATCAACCTTGCAACCCACTTCGTCCAAAATTTTTGCACCCTCAGCCATTTCCAATGCGGTGGGTTCTTCATCACTCCACCAATTTCCTTGTTCTCGGCGCATTTCGCGGTCGGTACTTTCACCACCACCAAAAGTGAAAAAAGTGTTGCCTTCCAAATTAAAAATTTGCCCACGCATTAAATGTATTAAATTGCCTTTAATTCTATGCACCATTCCGCCGTGCCAATAGGTAACGCGGGAACGGTAAATGCGTTCTAAATTATCGTGTGTGCCATCAATAAAGGCGGTCACAAAACGGCGTGACGCTAAATAGTCAATAACCTCTTTTTCGGTTTTATCGCCCGAAAATATGTAACCAAAGTCGCCCGTACAAATTAAAATATCTCCGCTTTTAAGTTTTCTAAAATTCCTGTCATAAAGGCGTTCAAGTTCGCCGTGCATATCGCCTGTTATATAAACCAAATTTCGTCACCCCTTTTGCAAAATAATTCTTTATTTTTAAACAAAATACTGATATAATAACTTTATACGAAATCATTATACTACATATTGAAGTAGATTTCTATGGTAAAAAGAATATTTTCCATATTTTTTATATGTTTTTTAATAATACTGTCAGTTATAAGTCCCCTTTCCGCCTCGGCTTACGAGATAACAAC
>JAZSNW010000053.1:0-6021 GCA_045536615.1 Acutalibacteraceae bacterium
AAACTCATTAAAAGCAAAGTAAACACCATTTTGAATATATGTGCCGCCCGACACATTTTTATAGCTTGTGGGCATAGTAACATTTTGAGAATTTTCAACATTAGAATTTACTTGAACTCTATTACCGCTTTGTACAATAAATTTGCCCCTGTTAGTGCCCGTGGTGGGTGCGGTATAACGGTCAAGCGGTAAAAGAACGGTTGCAGTATTACCCAATGAATTTCCTTGCTGCGAACTGCCGGAATACATAACAACGCCAACACGGTTGTGATTATTAAGTGCTAAAAGGCGTGTTATAGCATCATTTGCAGAGGTAACAAGCTCATCAACATAGCCGCTGTTTGCCATTGAAGCCGAAGCATCAAGCACAAGCATTGTATCGGTGGGGGTATAAGAATAGCCAACAATAGACTTATTAGATGCCAATGCAGATAATGAAACCAAGAAATTGTGCTTATCGTCCTGCATGGTGAGGTTATAATCATTGCCGTTTGCATCAACAAGTGCGCCTAAACCGTTTGGATTGCGAAAAACCGACTTATCGGTCCACACAGCACCTGCTTGTTCGGTATTGTCAGCCGGGAAAAGCTGTTGCCACGAATTAAAGGTTGAAGGGTCTACCACCCTTAAATCATCGCTATCAGCCGCTAAAATTGGAATAAGCATAAGCGGTAACGACACTAAAATTATTGCCACTGACAAAATAACCGCCAATGTCTTTTTTGATAATTTTTTAATGTTTTTCATTTCTTTCAATCCCTTCGGTAAGATGCGGCCACTCAGTGTCCGTTTTTCTCATAAATACGTTTTTCAAAATAATTGTATAAATCTTCAACCGTATCTTTTGCAAGCTTTGAAAAATCAAACTGCAACAGAAATTCCAAGGTTTCATTTATTGTTTTTTCATCAACCTCAAAAATACGGAAGGTGCTTTGAACATAACGCCTAACCTTTTGCTTTTTAGTAAAATACATATTACAAGGCACCGTTAAAAAGCCACGCATTATTCCGCCAGATGCAATTTCAAATTCATAAAAATCTTTAAAATCAAGGTCGGGTAAGCGGTCACCAAAAACATCTTTAAGCACATCGGCATTTACTTCCTTTATATAATCCCAGGTTTTAGGTATTGAATAAACCGTTGTATAAAGCTCTCGAATATTTTCGCTTGTTTCGGCAAGGTAAAGCTGTAAAGCTTTTTGAAAAGCAAAACGAAATAGCTTATTGTTGGTTTTTTCTTCAAGCACTTCCATTGTTATTTCGCGTTGGCGGTCAATAACATAACCTATAAGCTCGGCCAAGATTGCCTCTTTGGTTTTCATTTCATAATATATAGAATTTTCGGACACGCCCGATTCTATCGATATTTCTTTGACCGAAGTATTTGCAAAACCCTTTTGCATAAAAAGTTCGGCCGCCGCTAATACCACACGGTCGCGCACGCTAAATGTCGCCCTTACTGCTGACAAAACCATCACCTCTAATATTTTGGATTTCAAGTATAATTTAAAGTGCACTTGAAAGTTTAATTTATTGTAACATTAAAGTGTGCTCTTGTCAATATTTTATCAATCTTTTTTCCAAATATTACAAAACTGTAATAAATAAAAAAGTGATGCAATTTCTTGCATCACTCAAAATTTTTCAAATGTCGATTTAATTCACCAATGGGCAAGCCCACAATATTGAAATAATCCCCTCTAATTTCCTTTACAAGTAAAGCCCCTTTGGCTTGAATACCATAACTTCCTGCCTTGTCGTACGGCTCGTCGGTGTCGAGATAAGCGTTTATTTCATCATCCGAAAGGTTGAAAAATTCAACCTCACTTGTGACTGAAAAACTGTCAACCTTGTCACCTTTTATAATAGCGCAACCCGTTACCACCAAATGTGTATTGCCCGACAAAAATTTCAACATTTTAAAAGCGTCTTCACGGTTTTTGGGTTTGCCTAAAATTTCATTTTTCAAAATAACCGAAGTATCTGCACCAATAACAACTGCATTTGGGTAGTCTTTTGCAATATCTTCGGCTTTAATTTTTGCAAGATATTCGGGCACTTTTGTGTTTTCTAAACCATCCGGTATGATTTCTTCCACACCCGAAGGTAAAACCTTAAATTCTTCTGTTATAATGCTTAATAATTCGCGTCTGCGAGGTGACTGTGAAGCCAAAATATAATCCATTTTTTACACTCCTGCAACGAAAGACGGAAAACTGTTTTCGTTTAAACCTTTTATTTTTTCGTTATAATGTTTGATAGAATATTTACAATGCACCACATAACACATTACAAAATAAGGTAAAGTAAAAATAAGCGGTACAAAAAACAAAGATAAAACTATCCAACCGATTAAGCTGATGAATAGAAAAACAAAATCCATTAAACTGCCATTTGAAATAACACGCGACATATATATCGCTTCATCAAGGTCGATTTCTTCATTTGCGATTACTAAAATTGGTGCAAGATAAAATTTTATGATTGAAACCATAACCAAAGCAAAAGAAAAAGAAGAAATAATTTTTACAAGATAAGAAAGATTTTGTGACCAAATCGGTATTGGGGTGTTAATTATTCGGTAAAATTCGGGTTTAGATATCACACTTATTACGATAACGGGTAAATAAAAAATTAAATAAGAAATAACCAACCTTATTGCTAATTTAAGAGTTAACTTTAATGCTTTTAAAAAAAGCGAAATTTTAGAAAAATAATAAAAAACCGAAACAGGCGTTTCATCTGCACCGCCTAAAATTCGCCAAAAGCACCTTAATAGCCCTAAAAACAACGGGCAAATAAGCAAAAGAATAAAAACAAGCATTATTACAGTTGCCCACACTTCACCCAAAACAGTAACTAAAAGCGAAGCAGTGTTTTGAATTATCAAATATGAAAACAAAAGCGTTAAAGCGCTTATAATTGCCACAATCCAATTACCTTTAAGCGATTGTTTGGCGTCACGCTTAATTGAAGAAATGCTTACTGTCATAAAAATCTCCCAAAATAAACTAATAATAGTATAGCATTTAAAATTTTTAAATAATTAAATAATTGTTAATTTTGCAAAGCCAGCCATAATTTTTTTGGTGCCAACATTTTCAAAAGCAATTTCCAAAAGGGTGTCGTTGCCCATCTCGGTAGTTGACAAAATCATACCAACACCGAAAGTGTTGTGTTTAACCTGCATACCAACATTATAGGGTGATGCGGTTTTTGGCGCATCGGTTTTGATAAACGAAGATTTGTTTGCAGATGTTGATGTATATTTTTGTGCCGAAAAACCTATATTTTGCGGTCTTTTGTTAACACCTGTGGTTTCGCAAACCTCTAACGGAATTTCCTTTACAAAGCGGGATGGCAAATTACGATTTGTTCTGCCGTAAAGCATACGCATTGCGGTATTACTGACAAAAAGGCGTTTTCTTGCACGGGTAATGGCAACATAAGCCAAACGGCGTTCCTCTTCAATTTCAGAATTACCGCCCATAATTGACTGGTCACCGGGGAAAATGCCCTCCTCCATACCAACCAAATAAACATTGTCAAATTCAAGCCCTTTGGCCGAATGCACCGTCATTAAAACAACCTTGTCATTGTCACTTTCCAAACCGTCAATATCGCTTATAAGGGCGATTTGTTCCAAAAATTCTGACAAGGTAGGTGCATCATTTTCAAGTTCATACTGCAAAATGTTTGAAGACAATTCCATCACGTTGTTAAGGCGGTCTTTGCCCTCTTCACCCTCAAGCTCAAGCATTGTTTTATAACCTGTAACAGTTATAACCTGCTGAAAAAGTTCACTTATTGATGCATTTTCAGCATATTCGGTCAAACTGTCTATCATATCGCAAAAGCCCTTAATTTTTGCGGCGGCGCGTGAAAGTGCAGCATATTCATCAGCGTGGCGCATAACCTCGAAAATTGAGGTGCCAAGTTCAGCCGCAATGTCAGCCGCGTGACCGACTGTTGTATCACCAATAGAACGCTTTGGCTCGTTAATAATTCGGCGAAGGCGGATATCATCACGGTTGTTGTTTATAAGTTGTAAATAGGCCAAAACATCCTTTACTTCTTTGCGGTCATAAAAGGCGGTACCGCCAATAACTTTGAAAGAAATGCCCGAACGGGTAAAAGCATTTTCAATAGCGTTTGACTGTGCATTCATGCGGTAAAGCACCGCATTTTCAGAAAATTTTCCACCTTTGCGAACATTTTCCAAAATATTGTCAGCAACAAATCGGGCTTCTTCCCTTTCATCATAAGCGGTGTGAATAATAATTTTTTCACCGTCACCCTTGCTTGTCCAAAGGGTTTTGCCCTTTCTTCCGCGGTTATTTTCAATAACCTTGTTTGCGGCATTTAATATGTTAGATGTTGAACGGTAATTTTGCTCAAGGCGGATAACCTTAGCGTTTTGATATTCATCCTCAAAATTTAAAATATTTTCAATAGTAGCACCACGGAAACGATAGATACTTTGGTCGTCGTCCCCTACAACACAAATATTGTTTTTGCCACCCGCAAGTAAACTTACAAGCACATACTGCGCGTGGTTTGTGTCTTGATATTCATCCACACAAACATAACGGAATTTGTTTTGGTAATATTCTAAAACATCATCATTTTCGCGCAATAGCTTAACGGTGTTGACAATCATATCATCAAAATCCATTGCGTCAGCATCTAAAAGCGCTTTTTGATAATATTTATAAATTTCGGCAACAATTTTAGGTCTATAATCGTTACCTACTTCTTCGGCATACTCTTGCGGAGTTAAAAGCTCATCCTTTGCTGAAGAAATAAGCGACAAGGCATATTTAAAAGGCACGAATTTATCATCAATATCGTGCTGCTTCATTATGTTTTTAATAAGCCGGCGTTGGTCGTCGGTATCGTAAACAGTAAAGTGCGAGGTATAGCC
Organism: Acutalibacteraceae bacterium; assembly: GCA_045536615.1. Classification (GTDB taxonomy): domain Bacteria; phylum Bacillota; class Clostridia; order Oscillospirales; family Acutalibacteraceae; genus UBA737. Next base: position 4,925 of record JAZSNW010000053.1, read on the forward strand.
AAGTCGGTCGGCGTGGCGGCGCAAAATTTTACCGCAAACCGAGTGAAATGTACCCGCCCAAATATCGTTGGCATCATCGCCTAATTTATCGGCAATTCGGTCTTTAAGTTCACCCGCCGCCTTGTTTGTAAAGGTAATGGCCAAAATTTGCCACGGCTTTGCCGCAAAATCGGCAAAAATGCCGTCGGGCACAAAATCAGTAACACCGTTAAGATAATCTTCGCCCGCTTTTATATCAGATGCAGACACTTCGGGGATATATGTGCTGTTATAACCGTTACCAAATTTCACAAGGTTTAAAATGCGGTTTACAAGCACAGTAGTTTTACCACTTCCCGCGCCCGCAAGCACTAAAACAGGGCCGTTTACTGTTGTAACGGCCTCAAACTGACGGTCGTTCATACGACCGAAATATTTTTTAATAACTTCTTTTCTTAAATGCAAAAAGTCCATAAAAACTCCTTAATAAATGCTATATTTATAATACTATTTATTAAGATTAAAGTCAATAAAATAAAAAACTTGTCATATTATGAAAGATGTGATATAATTACCTTACAATTTCGAAAGGAAGTAAAAAAATGGCAGGTTTTAGAAGAAGTCTTTTTGGCTTTAATACCGATGATGTCCTTGAATATATTGAAAAAACCCACAAATCATTTTCTAAAAAGCAAAACGCTTTAAACGAAAAGGCAGAAAGCTTAGCAAACGAGCTTTCGCTTTCTAAAGAGCAGTACGAAAATTTAATGGCCGAAAAAGCTGTTGTGGATGAAAAATTAAACGCTTTTATGGCAAAATATGATGAAATTGAAAAGCTTTCTGAAAATATTGGCAAGCTTTATTTGGTTGCACAGGCAAATGCACAGGCAGTTATGTCCAGCAGTGAAGAAAACTTAAATATGTCAAATGAAGAGGTTTCAAAAAACATTTCCACCATTGATGAAGCGCACGATTCTTTGGGTGAAATTCGCCAAAACATTATTAAAACCTCTGAAGAATTTGTTAACGAGCTTGACGAGCTTATACAATCCCTTGTTGAAACTAAAGCAAAAATTTCAAACAACAATAACGAAGCAAACCAAGCCATTGATGAATTT
>JAZSNW010000138.1:0-2644 GCA_045536615.1 Acutalibacteraceae bacterium
ATGTTTTTTAGAAAACAAAAAACCCGCCGAATTCGGCGGGTTTAATTTTGCTTTAATTCTTCTATTAGATTTCAGCAAAGTAAGTCGGAGGCCAAGCGGTCTTAGGAAGACAAACCAAATGATCAACTCCTTGGCTCACAGAACGACATGGCTACGATCCGACTTATGTTTTTTAGAAAACAAAAAACCCGCCGAATTCGGCGGGTTTAATTTTGCTTTAATTCTTCTATTAGATTTCAGCAAAGTACTTGATTGTACGAACCATCTGGCTTGTGTAGCTGTTTTCATTGTCATACCAAGAAACAACCTGTACCTGATAGAGATCGTCGCCAACCTTTGATACCATTGTCTGAGTAGCATCAAAGAGGGAGTCGTAGCGCATACCGATAACGTCAGAAGAAACGATTTGGTCTTCGTTGTAACCGAATGAATCAGAAGCAGCAGCCTTCATAGGAGCATTGCTGCCTTCTTTAGTTACATCTGCACCCTTAACAACAGCGGTAAGGATAGTGGTAGAACCGGTCGGAACAGGAACACGTTGAGCAGAACCGATAAGTTTGCCGTTAAGTTCAGGAATTACAAGACCGATTGCCTTAGCAGCACCAGTGCTGTTAGGAACGATGTTAGCAGCGCCAGCGCGTGCACGGCGAAGGTCACCCTTTCTGTGAGGACCGTCAAGAATCATTTGGTCGCCGGTGTAAGCGTGGATAGTGCTCATGATACCGCTTTGGATAGCAGCATAATCGTTAAGTGCCTTAGCCATAGGAGCAAGGCAGTTTGTGGTGCAAGAAGCAGCAGAAATGATGTTGTCTTCTTTTGTGAGTGTGTTTTCGTTTACGCTGTAAACGATGGTGGGAAGGTCATTGCCTGCGGGAGCAGAAATAACAACCTTTTTAGCACCTGCATCGATGTGAGCTTGGCTCTTTTCCTTTGAGCAGTAGAAACCGGTGCATTCGAGAACTACGTCAACACCGAGTTCGCCCCAAGGAAGATCCTTAGCGTCTTTTTCAGCATAGATTTTGAGGGTTTTGCCGTCAACAGTGATGGTGCCTGCTTCGTCATCAGCAGCTACAGTGTGAAGATTTTCACCGATGTAACCACAGTAACCGCCCTGTGCTGTGTCATACTTTAAAAGATTTGCGAGCATTGAGGGTTTTGTAAGGTCGTTGATAGCTACTACATCGTAACCTTCAGCGCCGAACATTTGACGGAATGCGAGACGACCGATACGGCCGAAACCGTTAATTGCAACTTTAACCATTGGAATATACCTCCTAATATTTTTACTAATATATTTTACAATATTTGTAACATTATTTCAAGTACTTTGTTTATTTTTTAACACGTTTTTTAAAATTTAGATAATTTGGCATAATAACCATAGGTATCGGGGGTTAATTATTTGATAATATTGCCAAACAGTTTTGAACGCTATTTGAAAAATTTAAGAATTTACACCTCGTTTTCTATTGCAAAACAGGGTTTAAAGCCAAAACATATAAAAAATTTAAGAAAAATTGAACTTGCCGAAGGTTTTTTATATAAAACCCAGCAAAATGTTACCGCACTTAAACTTTTAAGTTTAAATTTGCTTTCCTGTATATCGGCAATAAAACCACACTTTAATTTTTCGGTTAATATGAACCATAATGTGCTTATAAATAAAAAACTTTATATAATTCTTATAATAATGCTTTCAAGCAATTCGCCCTTTTTAAATATCGGCTTTAAAGGCGGGGTTTTAATTAAAGGAAAGGGCGACATAAAAAACTGCCTTTCAGTAATTAAGGCACTGAAAGGCAGTGCTTTTTTCGATTTAAAAACTAACAAATTTTTAATTTTTTTACCCTGTGATAAAACCGATAAAGCCGCCACCCACACCGAAAGTCAATGGCACTTTATTTTTGACAGGTTTTCACTGCTTAATTTGTTTTTGGAATAATCATCATTGCACCCTGCATTTTACTGTGATATAATAATATAACAAGAAACGAGGTGCTTTAATGGATAAATATAATTCAAAATCAATATTGAGAAAATATCGTTTGAGCTTTTTTATTTGTATATATATCGCCGCAATATTTGCATTTTTGATTTTGTTTTTAACTAATAATACTTTATTGTTTACTTTGGCGGTGCTTTTATTTTTATTATTTAGAAGAATAATCGGTGTATTTTTCTTCAATAAATACATTAGTTCGATTTTGTTTAATGAGTTAAACCCTTTAAAATATAATGCAGTTTTCGAGTGCGGCAAAATAGTAAGCAACCATTTGTTTGAAAGAATAAACTTTGCATACTATACGGGCGACTATCAAACCGTTATAAATATTTGCTCTGCCAAACTTAAGGATCCCAAACAAAACAAATACAAATACTGGTATATGCATTATCTTGCCCATGCTTATTTTGATGCGGGTGATTTTGAAAATCTTCGTTTAATATATGACAAATTCCAAAATGTAACCGAAGCCGATGTAAATTGCGAAAAACTACGAAACCAATTTCTTTTCTTTAAATTTGTCGGTTTATATTTGTCTGGCAACTTTCCCGAATGTAAAGCATTTTATGAAAATTTATTAAACAATACAAAATTTTATAATGCAAAAACGCCTAAATTAAATGTAATTCAAACCAAATACAC
>JAZSNW010000075.1:0-9696 GCA_045536615.1 Acutalibacteraceae bacterium
CGTTGGCGTTATTGGCACTTTTAACAAGTAAAAGCTAAAAACTTGTGTAATTTTTTAACTTTAAACGTAAATAATTCCTTGACAAAGGGCGTTTAGAGTTATATAATGTTTAATGTTACGATAGAGGTGGAAGTATGGTTATTGATTTAAAACACATTTTTGTCAATGAAAATTCATCATATCCTCTTGAGTATTCATTGGATTTAAGCGATGTTTCGCACAGCGGTGCTTTCCCACTCAAAAAGCCCGTTATGTTAAAAGGCGCTATTTCCAATACTTCAAGTCTTATAAGGTTCGAAGCAGAAATTATTTTCGAGTTTGATGCTTTGTGTGACCGTTGCGGAAAACCAACTGTTAAAACATATAAGGTGCCAATTTCAAAGGCATTAGCCACTTCAATCGAAGCGGACGACAGCGATACAATCCTTTTGGTGCCCGATATGAAGTTGGATGTTGACGATTTTCTTTATACAGAAGTTGTTGTCAACCTTCCACTAAAGCATTTGTGCAGTGATGATTGCAAGGGAATATGCTATAAATGCGGTAAAAACCTTAATGAAGGCAAGTGCGACTGCAAGGACGATGATATCGACCCACGTTTAGCCGCGCTACGTGATTTACTTAATAATTAACATTTTTTAATCAATTTAAGGAGGTGCTGAAAATGGCAGTACCAAAGAGAAAACATTCAAAAGCAAGAAGAGATAAAAGAAGAAATAACGTTTGGAAGTTAAGCGCTCCTACATTAGTAAAATGTTCATGCGGCGCTTATAAGCGTCCTCACAGACTTTGCGCTGCTTGCGGCCAGTATGACGGCCGTGAGGTTGTAAAGGTTGCCGAATAATGCAAAATGACAGCGGGGGAAATGGTTCCTTCGCTGTTTTTTTGTAAGGAGTGAATTTTTGTGTCAGTTATAATTGAATCGGTCGAAAAGCACAGCCCTGCTGACAAGGCGGGGGTTAAAAGTGGATATACTTTGTTGTCAATTAACGGCAATGAAATTATGGACGTTTTGGATTATCGCTTTTATCAAAGCAACCAAAAATTAGTGCTTTCGCTTATAAATGAAAAGGGCAAGGTCAAAAAAGTTAAGGTTAAAAAGGGCGAATATGACGAACTTGGGCTTAATTTTGCCACTTATTTAATGGACCAAAAACATTCTTGCAAAAATAAATGCATTTTTTGTTTTATCGACCAAATGCCAAAAGGTATGCGTGAAAGTCTTTATTTTAAGGATGATGATTCGCGCCTTTCTTTCCTTTTTGGCAATTATATTACCCTTACAAATATTACTGAACACGAAATTGACCGAATTATTAAAATGCACATAAGCCCGATAAATATTTCAGTTCACACAACCAACCCTGATTTAAGGGTTAAAATGATGAAAAACAAAAATGCGGGCGATGTACTTTCGATTATTAACCGCTTTAACGATGCGGGCATAAAAATTAACTGCCAAATGGTACTTGTTCCGGGCTATAACGACGGCGAAGAACTTGAACGAACCTTGGAAGATTTAACAAATTTAGAAAATGCCGAATGTATTGCGGCGGTGCCGGTTGGTCTTACTAAACATCGCGAAGGGCTTTTAGACCTTAAACCCTTTGATAAAAAAGGGGCAAATGACACCATTGAAATTATCAACCGTTTTGGTGAAAAGTGCATAGAAAAATACGGCAGTCGCAGGGTTTATGCTTCGGATGAATTTTATATCAAAGCCGAGCTTCCTATGCCCGATGCCGATTTTTACGGTGATTTTTTGCAGCTCGATAACGGTGTTGGTGTGTGGTCGCTTTTAAAACAGGAAAGCGATGACGCAATTAAAATTTGTGATTATAAACTGCAAGAAAAGCGCAAAATCTCATTAGTAACCGGTAAAGCGGCGTATCCATTAATTACACAAATTGTTGACAAAATGGGTAAAAAATGGGATAATTTAGAATGTAAGGTTTATGCTATTGAAAACGACTTTTTCGGTCCTTTAATAACTGTTGCGGGTTTGGTTACCGCAACCGATATTTTAAAGCAAATCGCCGGGGAAAATTTAGGGCAAGAACTGCTTATCCCCGAAGTTATGTTAAGAAACGAAAAAGATATGTTTTTAGATAGTATAACAATAAGCGAGCTTGAAGAAAAACTTAATACCAAAATTCGTGTTGTTAATATTGATGGTTATGATTTTGTTGATGCGGTTTTGGGTTGTGATAACGATTATTTAGATTAGGAGCAGATTATGGCAAAACCAATAGTTGCGGTTGTTGGCCGCCCCAATGTTGGAAAATCTACTTTATTTAATAAGATTATCGGCAAACGCCTTTCTATTGTGGATGACACCCCAGGTGTTACTCGCGACCGCATTTACGGTGACGGCGAATGGCTTGGCCGAAAGATGATGTTTGTTGACACCGGCGGTATTGAACCAAAGACTGACGACATAATTTTGTCAAGCATGCGGGCCCAAGCAAATTTGGCTATTGAAACTGCTTCGGTTATTATTTTTGTAACCGATTTGAAGTCGGGCGTTACTGCCGCAGATATGGATGTTGCCGCAATGCTTCAAAAAAGCGGTAAACCGATTGTGCTTTGCGTTAATAAGTGTGACAATATTGGTAATACACCTTTAGAATTTTATGAATTCTACAATTTGGGCCTTGGTGACCCTATTGCTGTTTCTTCGGTGCACGGTCACGGCACGGGCGATTTGCTTGACGCTGTTATTGCACACATTGCGCCCGAAGAATTTGCGGATGAAGATGAAGACATTATAAATGTTGCAGTTATCGGCAAACCGAATGCGGGCAAATCTTCACTTATAAACCAAATCGCAGGCGAGGAACGTTCGATCGTTTCCAATGTTGCGGGCACAACCCGTGATGCAATCGATTTAAGGGTTGACCGCCAAGGTGTTAAATATAATTTTATTGACACAGCAGGTCTTCGCCGCAAAAGTAAGGTTGAAGATAAAATTGAAAAATACAGCGTGCTTCGTGCCAAAATGGCGGTTGAACGCGCCGATGTTTGCGTTATTATGATTGACGGCTGTGACGGTTTTACCGAACAGGATTCAAAAGTGGCAGGTCTTGCGCTTGAGCAAGGTAAAGCTTGTATAATTGCAGTTAATAAATGGGATGCCGTTGAAAAAGATGGCAAAACTATGGATTCGTTTAGAAAGCAACTTATGAACGATTTTTCGTTTATGCCTTATGCACCAATTATTTTTATTTCTGCAAAAACAGGGCAAAGGGTTGACCGTTTGTTCGACCTTATTAAATATGTTAACGAACAGAACACAATGCGCATTTCAACGGGCAAGCTTAACGATATTTTGGCTGATGCTACTGCGCGTGTTCAACCCCCGTCGGACAAGGGTAAACGCCTTAAAATTTATTATATGACACAGGCATCTACAAAACCACCAACATTTGTTTGCTTTTGTAACAATGCCGAACTTTTCCATTTTTCATATCAGCGTTATTTAGAAAATCAAATTCGTTCTACATTTGGTCTTGAAGGCACACCTGTTAGGTTTGTTATTCGTGAAAGGGGCGACAAATAAATGGTAATTACCGCTTTGGTTTCGGTTATTGCGGCTTATTTGATAGGCAGTATAAGTTTTGCGGTTATTTTTGCAAAAAGTTTTCTTAAAAAAGATGTAAGAGAACTTGGCAGCGGTAACGCCGGCACTACTAATGTTATGCGTAATGCGGGTTTTTTACCCGGTGCATTAACCTTTATTTTTGACGCATTAAAGGGTTTTGCCGCCGCTTATATGGGTTATGCAATATTTGATTATATCCACACCCAAACCGGCAGCGAATGGTCCTATGCTATTTACGGTGCATATCTTTGCGGCACGGCTTGTATGTTAGGGCATGTTTTTCCTTTGTACTTTGGTTTTAAGGGTGGAAAAGGTGTTGCAACAAGCGTTGGCATTTTTGCTGTTTGTTGTCCTATTGCTATTATTATTGGACTTATTGTATTCACCGCTTGTGCTTTAATTTCACGCTATGTGTCATTGGCATCAATTTTGGCGGCAACTGTGGTTGTTGTGTTTTCAATAATTTTTTATAACGATACCGCCAGCATTTTGCCCCAAATAATATTAGCACTTGTTATGGGTGCAATAGTAATTTCAAAGCACAAGGAAAATATTAAGCGCCTTTTAAACGGCACTGAAAATAAAATTCATCTTGGGGGCAAAAAGCATGGCTAAAATCACTATTTTGGGCTCTGGCGGATGGGGTATGGCATTGGCTATTGCGGCATATAACAACCGCAACGATGTTACCCTTTGGTCGCCTTTTCAAGATGAAGTTGATATGCTTTTGCAAAAACGCACTAATGAAAAGTTACTTCGTGGTGTGGTTTTGCCCGAGGGTATAAAAATAACTTCTGATTTATCGGTGGTAGAGGGCGACACCTTAACAATAATTGCCACCCCGTCAACCGCTATACGCAGTGTGGCAAAACAATTATCGGCTTATAAAAACATTGGCATTGTTGTAAATGTTTCAAAAGGTTTCGAACGCGGTTCGCTTAAATTTTTGACCGATGTTATTTCCGAAGAATTACCTGAAGTTTCGGTTGTTGCATTTTCAGGTCCTTCTCACGCGGAAGAGGTTGCGCGTAATATCCCAACATCTATTGTTGCGGCTTCAAAATCTTTGCCTGCGGCACAAGCAGTTCAAAGCATAATGTCGGGCAAGGTGCTTCGTGTCTATACTTCCACCGATTTGGTTGGGGTTGAACTTGGCGGTGCAATGAAAAATATCATTGCTATTGCGGCGGGATTTTGTGATGGTTTGGGTCTTGGTGACAACTCAAAGGCGGCGCTTATAACCCGCGGTCTTGCTGAAATGAGCCGTTTGGGTGTTTGTATGGGCGCCAAAGAATATACTTTTATGGGTCTTACCGGAATTGGTGACTTGGTGGTAACCTGTACTTCGCGCCATAGCCGTAACAACCGTTTTGGTTATAAAGTGGGAAGCGGCACAAGTATTGAAACCGCTTTAAAAGAGGTTGGCACAGTTGAAGGATATTATGCCGCTGAAATGGCTTATGAACTTGCAAATAAGTATAATATCGAACTTCCCATAATAAATGAATGTTATGCTGTTTTATATCAGGGCAAGGATGTTTGCGAAGTGCCAAACGACCTTATGAACCGCCCACGTGGCAGCGAACATTAAAAAATAAAAAAAATACTTGATTTTTCAAATAAGTTATGATACAATATCATTTGCTATGCGGTCGGTAACAGTTATCGACTATTAAGAAGGAGGTGCAGACCATGGCTAAATGTGATATCTGCAATAAAGAAATTGCTTTCGGTATTAAGGTTTCTCACTCACACAGACGTTCAAACAGAACTTGGAAGCCCAACGTGAAGAAGGTAAAGGCAATCGTTAACGGTTCTCCCCGTCGTATCAATGTTTGCACCCGTTGCTTACGTTCAGGCAAAGTTACCAGAGCTATCTAATAATTTCTTACAAACAAACCCTGGGTTTTCACTCAGGGGTTTTTTGTATCCATTTTTGAAAGGTATTTTATGATTAAAGCAGTAATTTTTGATTTAGACGGTACGCTTGTAAATTCTTTAAACGATTTAGCAATCAGCACAAACTATGCCCTCAAACAGCACGGATTTAAACCGCACCCTGTGGATGCTTATAAATACTTTGTAGGGGATGGAATGGCAAAGCTTATTGAAAGAACTATCCCAAAAGACAGTTTAAATGACCAAATCTTTAAGTCGGTTTTTGAATGTTTTATGGCATATTACCGCGAAAACTTTTTGGCAAATACCGTCGCTTATGATGGAATAAACGACCTTTTGGGCGAACTTTTAAATATGGGGCTTAAATTGGCGGTTGTTTCAAACAAGGCGGACGGTATGGCGCAAAAGGTTGTGTATGAAATTTTTGGCGACAAAATTTTTGATTTTGTTGTCGGGAAGCGTGAAGGTTGTCCCACAAAACCAAACCCCGCTTCAACATTAGAAGTTATTGAAAAAATGGGTATAAAACCCGAAGAATGTGTTTTCGTTGGAGATTCGGGGATGGATATGTTAACCGCTGTCAATGCGGGGTGTTATCCACTTGGTGTGCTTTGGGGTTTCAGAACAGCGGATGAGCTTTCAAAAAACGGTGCAAAGGCGCTTGCAAAAAGCCCAAAAGAAATTGTTGAAATTATAAAGGGTATTTAAATGACAGATTTAGAAAAGAAATATTTACCCACAAAACTTGCGGGTTATGTGGGTTTTACGGTACAGGCAATTGTTAATAATTTTTTGCCCATACTTTTTATTGTTTTTCAAGATATTTATGGTATGGGTTATGAAAAACTTGGCCGACTTATTGTTTTTAATTTTGCAACACAATTATTTATTGACTTTTTGACACCGAAAATTGTTGAAAAAATTGGTTATAGACGGGCAAGTTTTTTAAGTCAGTTTACCGCTTTTTTAGGGCTTTGTATGATGGCGGTTTTGCCGCGTGTTATGGAAAATACATATCTTGGCATCGTTTTATCAATTATGGTTTATGCCACAGGTAGTGGATTTATGGAAGTTATTTTAAGCCCAATGATTGAAATGTTGCCAACCGGTAATAAGTCGGGCAATATGGCGTTTCTTCATTCGTTTTATTGTTGGGGTCAGGCATTTATTGTGCCAATAACAACCGTTTTGGTTTTTGTTTTGGGTTATGAAAAGTGGGCATATATTCCGCTTATATGGGCAATTGTTCCATTTATAAATATGTTTTCATTTTTAAAGGTGCCAATTGTCGAACCCGACAAGGAGCAAAAGCAGTCAACCTTTTTAGAACTTTTGAAAACACCGAAATTCTTTATTTATATGGTTATGATGCTGTGTGCCGGTGCAAGTGAAATTGCTATGTCGCAGTGGTCATCTTTGTTTGTGCAAACCGCTTTAAAAATCCCCAAAACAGTGGGTGACATTGTTGGCCCTTGCGTTTTTGCGCTGTTTATGGCAAGTGGCCGTGTGGCTTATGCCAAATTTTCAAAAAAGGTTTCTTTCACGCGTCTGCTTTTGTGGCTTAATGTAATTTGCTTTGTTTGCTATGTAATGGTTGCGCTTTGTAATGTTGCGGCTCTATCTCTTGTTTTTTGTGCGCTTTGCGGTTTGTCGGTCAGTATTTCGTGGCCGGGCATATATTCGGCAGGCGCTCGTACCTTTAAAACAGGTGGTGCTGTAATGTTTGGCGTTTTTGCAATGTGTGGGGATATAGGTTGTGCATTGGGCCCTTGGCTTATCGGCATTGTTGCCGAATATTCAAATTTAAACTATGGCTTTTTGGCGGCGGCGATTTTTCCGCTTATAATGGTTGTATGCACGGTTTATCTTTTAAAAAATAAATATTGCAAAAAGCAATAAAAAATAGTATGCTATTATTAGGTGATGAATATGAAAAGACAGGATTATTTAACTTGGGATGAATATTTTATGGGTATTGCTGCCCTTGCCGCAATGCGCAGTAAGGACCCGTCGACACAGGTGGGTGCGTGCATTGTAAACCCCGATAAACGAATTATGTCAATGGGTTATAACGGTATGCCACGTAATTGCAATGATGATGAATTCCCGTGGGATAGGGATAACGACCCATTTAATTCAAAGTATTTATATGTTTGCCATGCTGAATTTAACGCAATTTTAAATTGCGACCGCGGTAATCTTCGTGGTTGCACAGTTTATGCAACACTTTTTCCTTGCAACGAATGTGCAAAAGCAATTATTCAGTCGGGCATAACCGAAGTAGTTTATATGGTTGACAAATATGCCGACACCGACAGCGTTAAAGCATCAAAGCGTATGTTTGATGCGGCAGGAGTGCTTTATAGACCTTATGCTATGAGCGATAAAAAAATTGTATTAGATCTTTAATAGACAAAAAACAACCGCAGATTCATTTTTTTGAATTTGCGGTTGTTTTTTGTGAAATATTTTGCGTTGCAAAATATGAAGTAATATATATTATGAAGTATTCGGTAAAACCGAATATGAAGTAAAATGCTCTCATACAAGTGTATGAGAGCATTTTATTTTGCTTTTTATTTATTTGCTTCGATAATTTTTTGGGTTATCATTGCGGGAACTTCTTCATATCTTGTGGGTTCTAATGTATAGGTTGCGGTGCCTTGTGTAATAGAACGCATTGCGGTAGAGAAGTCGGACATTTCTGCCATTGGAACTTCGCCAATAATTTCTTGAAGTTTGTTTTCGGCGGGATTCATACCAATAATGCGACCGCGGCGTTTATTGATATCACCAATAACATCGCCAAGCATTTCATCGGGCACTAAAACTTTAAGTGTGCCGATTGGTTCAAGCAATACGGGAGATGCTTGTGGGATACCATCTTTATAAGCGATAGCGGCAGCCATTTTAAATGACATTTCGGATGAATCAACAGGGTGGTAAGAACCATCATAAAGGGTTGCTTTAAGACCAACCATCGGGTAACCTGCCAAAACGCCTTTTGTTGCAGCTTCTTTAAGACCTTTTTCAACAGCGGGGAAGAAGTTCTTTGGAACAGCGCCACCGAAAACTTCGTCTTGGAAAACAAGCTCTTCACTGTCGCAAGGTTCAAATCTGATCCAAACATCGCCGAACTGACCATGACCGCCCGATTGTTTCTTATGTCTGCCTTGAACCTTAACTTCTTTGCGGATGGTTTCACGATAAGCAATTTTTGGTGCTTGTAATACTACTTCAGCGCCAAATTTTGCTTTAAGGCGAGAAATTATAACATCAATGTGTTGTTCGCCCAAAGCACACAAAATAAGTTCGTGTGTTTCTTTGTCGTTATAAACCTTAATTGTTGGGTCTTCTTCAGCCATACGCATAAGTGAGCCGGCAATTTTTTCTTCGTCACCTTTTGCCTTGGGATAAACCGCAACGGTAAGGTTGGGAAGTGGGAATTCGGGCTTTTGTGCGGTGATGTTGCCTTTTTGGGAAAGTGTGTCGCCTGTTAAAACGTTGCCAAGTTTTGCAACTGCGCCAATGTCACCTGCTATAATAGCGTCGGTATCTTCTTGTTTGCTGGCTTTAAGGTACATAACCTTTGAAAGTCGTTCTTCATCACCTGTGCGGCTGTTTACAAGACGGGCATCACCCTTAACTGCACCCGATAAAACCTTAAAGTATGAAAGTTTGCCAACAAACGGGTCGGCAATTGTTTTGAAAACGGAAATTGCAGTTTCGCCGTTTTTGTCAAACGCTTTTTCTTCGCCTTCTGCATTAATATATTTGCAGTCAGCAGCGGCAGGCATAATTTTTAAAAGGTTGTCAACCATCAAAGGCACAGCGTTACCGCTTTGCTGAACGCCACTGTAAACGGGGCAAATATCACCCGCTTTAACACCTGCGGCAAGACCTGTGATAATTTCGTCTGATGTAAATTCTTCACCGGCGAAATATTTTTCCATCAATGCTTCGTCAGTTGTGGCAACTGCCTCTAAAAGCATACTTCTCATATTGTCGATTTCTTCGCTTACGGGAAGGCGCATTTCTTTAATGTCAAGACCGTTACAAGCGTATGCCTTGTTTTCGATAAGGTTTATGTAGCATTTAACCTCTTCGCCTTCGAGATAGGGAACAACAATAGGGCATATAATAGCGCCATACTGACCTGCTAATGCGGACAATACGCGGTAGAAGTGAGCGTGTGT
>JAZSNW010000054.1:0-2589 GCA_045536615.1 Acutalibacteraceae bacterium
AACATTCCAATAATTGAAGCGATCGTAAGCAATACCAACGCAATAAACCAAATTGGACAAATTATCATAATCGTAGAAACAGCAGATTCTTCATCGAGATATTTTACAGTTTGCTTAACCTCGTAAACCCCTAGCGCCGCCACCCCATCCATAGTCCTAGATATATTATGAGCCGATTCTGGCATCACAATGGTTTCATAAACCCCATCCAAATTTTAAATATATTTTGATTATACCATAAAATAAATAAAAATAAAGTTAAAATGATAATTTTGTTGAAAACACTTGTAAAATATTAGAAAATGTAGTAAAATGCGATTATAAAAAGTGCTACAATGGAGCTGTTATTATGACTAAATTAAATCACATCGTTGAAAAGGTTTTATTGGCCTTTTTAAAGGTTTTTATCACCTGTACACTTAGCGGTGCTACCGCTTGGTGTTGGGTTCAGTTCTTTAATGAAGAAACCTTACAGGCGTATTACCGCCTTGGTAACTATTTCTTGTTTTTAATAATTTTAATTATTTACGTCTTTATCGCCAGGGTTTACGGTTCGTTTGATATTGGCACGCGGTCGGTTACTGAAATAATTTTTTCCCAAATTATTTCAATTTTTATTTGGCTTATTGTGTGCTATTCGCTCTTTTCTTTAATTTCATACCATTTGGTAAGCGTTAAAGAGTTTTTAATAATGTTTGTTGCCTATTCGCTCTTTGCGGCTTTGTGGGCATTTGTAGCAAACCGACTTTACTTTCTTATTCACAAAACAAAGCGAGTAATCGTTGTTTATAATAATATGGATGCCTATATCTCACTTAAAGGCATTGGTAAAATGAAAAACCGCTTTAAAATTATTAAAACCTTCAACAATGATGAATTACCCCTTGAAAAACTTTATGATGAAATCATGAAGGTTGATGCCGTTTTCCTTTGCGGCGTGCCCTCTGATTACCGTAACGAAGTTGTTAAATTTTGTGTTGCTAACAGCAAATATGCTTATGTTAAACCCAAAATTTCTGACACAATCATTCACGGCAGTAAAACTGTTCAGCTACTAAATATCCCGATTTATCGCTGTTCACGAGTTGGCAGTTCGTATTTGTATCTTGTAATTAAAAGATTTATTGATATTCTTTTTGCAATTTGCTGTATCATTGTTTCAAGCCCGTTTATGCTTATAACAGCCATTGCAATTAAGCTTTATGACCGCGGCCCTGTTTTTTATAAGCAAAAGCGCCTTACAAAAGACCAAAAGGTGTTTGAAATTATTAAATTTAGAAGTATGCGTGTTGACGCCGAAAAAGACGGTGTAGCCCGTCTTGCCACTGAAAATGATGACCGCATTACCCCCGTTGGTAAGATTATCAGAAAGCTTAGAATTGACGAATTGCCACAATTATTTAACATTTTAGGCGGTTCAATGTCGGTTGTTGGTCCCCGCCCCGAAAGACCTGAAATTTTCGAACAATATGAAAAAACTATGCCCGAATTTGCACTTCGTTTGCAAGTAAAAGCAGGTCTTACAGGTTATGCGCAGGTTTATGGCAAATATAACACCCCACCCTATGATAAGGTACAAATGGACTTAGAATATATCGCAAAGCAGTCGGTTTGGGAAGATATAAAGCTTATGCTTTTAACCTTTAAAATTTTGTTTATGCCCGACAGCACCGAAGGCGTTGAAGCGGGTCAGGTTACTGCTGAACGAAGTTCTGAAGAATAACCATATATTTAAGGAGAATTTGATGAAAAAAATCACCGCATTAATTTTAACCATAATTTTTATTTTTACACTTACCGCTTGTGCTAAAAAGGAAAATTTACCCGAAAATTCTACACCAAGTGAACCTGTCCAAACTGTTCACACCGAAAATGGTGTAGAAATTGATAAAAATGCTTTTCCTGAAAATACAGTTTTAAAGGTTGAACCCATAAAATCAACCGACAAAAAGGTTTCAAATGTTAAATCGGCAATTAAGAACACCGCCGAGATTGTGGCTTATGAAATCACCGCCAAAAGTAATAATGTAGCCATTCAACCCAACGGTACGGTTTCGGTGCTCTTCCCCATCCCCGAAATTTATAATTCCGAAAAGCACGATATTGCTGTTTATTATATTTCGGATGACGGAAAAACCGAGAAAGTGCCCACCACCATTGACAAAAAAGGTATTAGTGCCACCCTTTCTCATTTCAGCACCTATGCTGTGGTTGTAACACTTAAAGAGGATGTAAAAGATACCTCTTCAAAGGAAGATACCTCGTCAAACACCTCAGCCCCTCAAGCACCTGTTGTAAAGCCCACATTTACCAATGTGCAAATTCAGGAAATAATTGATACAATCCTTTTCACCAACGAAATCGTTTATCAGTGGGACTATGAAAAGGGCATTTATTCAAACAATTATAAAGCATTTAACCCCGAAGATGTTTTTTATTTTATATACTATATGTATCGTGATATTTCTTTGGATAATTATATTAAAACCGAGAAAAACGAACAGGGCTATGCTTATGATGTAAGTCTTGAAATCCCCATTAATGTATTAAAGCAATATGGCAATGACACCTTTGGCTATGATTATGATT
>JAZSNW010000038.1:0-12351 GCA_045536615.1 Acutalibacteraceae bacterium
TTTAATGGGAAATGCTTTTAATTTTACTTTTTAATTAAAGTTGATAAAAGTTTTTTGTTCTTTGCAAAGAAAGGAACAAACATAACATAAGAATTTAAGAAATGTTTATTATCGTTTAGCATTTCCTTAATCTTACCGTCAACTGTGTTATTTTTATAAGCGGCAGCGGCTAAAATTGCAACAACGGTGTTAATTGTGTCCGCATCGCCGTTGGTATAAAAATCAACCACAACGTTATAAAACTTTTTAATTTGTTTGGTTGTGCCTTCTTCAAATAAACGAATCAAACGCGGAATTAAATGTTCGCCAAAGAAGTTAAGGTATAAAAAGTTGCCGTAATGTGCAATGTGTGCCTTATATTCATCTTTTAGTGCAGGAAAAACATCAAGCATCTTCTTTGTAAAGGCGGTAATACCATAATCCTCACCCTTTTGTGCGGTGGGCAAATCAACAATGCTGTTAGTTCTTGTCTTTTGAACCTTAACACCAAATTCTTTTCTTAAAGATTCGGCAAAGTCCATACCAACACATTCGGCATCCTTTTTGGTTTGTGTGTCATCAAAAAGCCAAGCGTTGATTTCCTTATATTCACCAATCGCACCCTCGGTAACATCAGCAACTGACAGTGTGTACATTTGTCTTGCTTCAGAATATTCAATTTTTACGGATTTTTGGTCGTTTGATAAAACATTACCCTCAACCTTTAAGCCGATTTCGTTAATGGCTTCATCCATTTCTTTAATTACTGAATCGAAAAATTTGTTTTCCAACTGAAATTCACATCCAAATTAAAATATTTCTTCTATTATACAACATAAATTCTCATTTGTCACCAAAAATTTATTGTAAATATAAAAATGATAATGTATAATGAGTTTTAGAGGTGTTTTAATGAACTTAGCTGATATAAAAACTGTTGAAGCGATTTTACGCCCTGCGGGTTTTGATTTTAAAAAATCGCTTGGTCAAAACTTTTTAATAAATGATGCAGTATGTCCCGAAATGGCAAGCGCCGCGTGTGACAGTGATACAGGTGTTTTAGAAATTGGTCCCGGTATTGGTGTTTTAACAGTCGAGCTTTCAAAGGTTGCAAAGCGAGTTGTTGCGATTGAGCTTGACGACCGACTTCGTAAAATTTTGCCAAAAACACTTGCTGAATGTGATAATGTTGAGGTTATTTTCGGCGATGCAATGAAGCTTGATTTAAACGCAATTATTAAGGAAAAATTTGCCGACTGTAAAAGGGTGTGCGTTTGTGCTAATCTTCCCTATTACATTACTTCACCAATTATTATGATGCTTTTGGAAAGCAAATTACCTATTGAAAATATAACTGTAATGGTGCAAAAGGAAGCGGCTGAACGCCTTTGTGCCGAAGTTGGCTCACGCGAAAGCGGTGCTATTACTGTGGCTGTAAATTACTATGCCGAGCCCGAAATTCTTTTTGAGGTTGACCGACAAAGCTTTATGCCAGCCCCTAAGGTTGATTCGGCGGTAATTAAACTAAATGTGCGTAAATCACCGGCTGTTAAGGTTAATGATGAAAAGCGTTTCTTTTCGCTTGTAAAATCCGCCTTTGCTCAGCGAAGAAAAACCTTTGTCAATACCGTTTCCAACACAACGGGTGTTTCAAAAGACAAAATCAAAGAAGTGCTTGAAAAACTTGATATCTCCCCCACCGTTCGCAGCGAGCAGCTTACAATGCAAGAGCTTACCGAAATTTCAAATAATCTTTAATAAAGTAAAACCGCCTGAATTTCAGGCGGTTTTTTGTCAGATATTCATTAGAAAAAAATCGGCTTTTAAAAGTAATTCTTTATTGTTTTCGTGCGTGAATTGTTTAATTGCTTCATTAAAAGATAATAGTTCCGCAGAAGAAAGTTCTTCTTTTTGAAAAATAATGTCTTGATTTTCAAACTCGCCAAGGAAATAAACTACCTGCTTTTGAACATCAATTGATGGAATATAATATTCAACAGTTTTTCTAAATCCGTCAATTAATACGGGTTTTAAACCTACCTCTTCAAAAACCTCGCGTAAGGCGGTTTGTTCTTCGGTTTCCCCAGGTTCTACGTGTCCTTTTGGAAAACCGTAATCGCCGTTTATCGATTTAATAACAACATATTTAATTTCATCATTTTCACGTGTAAAAACAATCACACCGCAAGATTTTTCATATTTCATATTATAATTCCTTATAAAGTAATTGAATTGCCCAAATGGAATGAATAAATTATTTTTTCTTTAATGGGCATTTTAAAAATTTTACTGCACGCTTCGGCATAAATTGAAAGTTGTTCGCTATATGCTTCTTTAAGTTCGTTTAAATCATCAACGCGGTCGGTTTTAAAGTCTAAAATGACTATTTCACCGTTTTCAATAAAGCAAACATCAACCGCACCCTGAATAACAATTTTCTCTTCATTAAACCTTTCATCAAGCGTTGGGTCAATTTTTGTTATCGGCACCTCGGTTAAAAACTGCATTTCGCGTTTTACAGTGTCAGCTTTTATAATTCGTGTAAACAATTCGCTTTCAAAGAATTGCTTTAAGGCAGGTTTATTTATCGAATTATATTCATTTTCACTTATAAACTGCCACTCGAAAAGGCGTTCAAGTTCGCTGTCTATATCGTTTGATTTAGAAAAATCAAAATACTCCATCACCTTGTGCATTGCAGTACCGCGAGATGTTGCCGACATACCGCCTGCACTCATAAACGAAGGTTTACCCTTAAAGGCAAATTTATCGCTTTCTGCCTTGTTTGCAAGGGCCGACACCGATGTTTTAGACCTAACCTTTAAAATATCGGTAAAAGGATATACAAATTCGGTGTTTTGTTTAATTTTTTTAGCAATTTCAAGGTCGATAACAGGTGTGATTTCTTCATCTTTGACGTTTTCTTCAAAAAGAATATCACCATCAATAACATTAACTTCAATATGTGATTTGTCGTCACAAATCAGTAACATATCACCGGATTTGCGCAAATGCTTTCCATCGGGGTGAAGCAAAATTGACGGAATTAACCAGTCAGAAAAAGAGGTTGTTTGGCGGAACAATGGCGCCGTAATTTCACCGCCATGCATAATAAGGCGGTTTTTAAATTTTTCTAACGCGTTATCGAAATTATTAAAAGAAGAAACAATTAAAAGTCGGTCTTGCGTGCGGGTTAAAGCAACATAGAAAAGTCGCAATTCATCTTCAAGTGAAACGTTGCGGGTGTTATCAATTACAACTTCACGTGAAAGTGTTGTAAGTGGTTGTTTTAAATCTTCATCAAAATATTTAAAACCAATGCCATCACTAATGTTGTAACAGGTTTGCTGTCTTGATTCGGAATCGTTAAATCGAGAATCGGTACCTGCTACAATACAAACAGGAAACTGCAAACCTTTTGAAGAGTGAATTGTCATAATTTTAACTGCATTATTGTTTGAAATGGATGCAGTTTTGGCGCCCGACTGCGACAACTGTTCGACATACTTTACAAAACCCGTCATACTATTTTTTCCGTTAGATATAAACTGACTTGCAAGTTCAATTAAAACAAAAAGGTTGTTTTTACGGCGTTCACCGTCAGAATAAGCGGAAAAAATATTTAAAAATTCGGTTTCTACCAGTAATTTTGAAATTAAATTTGGCAAAGTTAAACTAACGGCAAACAAGCGGTAATTTTCAAGGTCGTTAATAAAGTTTTCGGCCTTTATATTGCCGTTTAATGCCGCTTTTATAATTGCCGAATATAAACTGCCGTCTTTTTTATCGGCGCGAATTTCGGCCAAATCATCGGTTGAAAAAGCAAAAATCGGCGACATTAAAACGGTTAAAAGTTCGACATCGGATTGTGGGTTGTCGATAATTTTTAATAATGCAAGCATAGTGGCAATTTCGCGGTTTTCAGCAAATGCGTCAAGGCAAATATCAACCGGTATGCCCTGCTTTTTAAGTTCGTTAATAATAAATGAAGCGTTGTTTAAACCGCGCAACAAAATTGTAAAATCGCCATATTCTGCTTTTCGAAGTGTGTTTTCATCTTGGCGAATAACATCGCCTTCGTTCATAACTTCAAAGATATAATTAGCAATTTGTCTGCCTTCTAATACCCAATTTTTTTCATCGGTATCTTTGCAGTCAATTATGTCATATCTGACAGAAGTTACATCCACTTTTGGATATTTGGCACTTGGCACAAGCATTTCTTCATTATCATAATTTATTTTTCCTGTTTTATGTGTCATAAACATTTTGAAAAAATAATTTATAAAATCGCAAACTTCGCTTTTGGTTCTAAAATTGTTTGACAAAATAATTTTTTGAGGGTCGGCATCGGTTGCGTTTTCAATAGGAAGATAACGCTGTTTTTTGTTTAAAAAGTTAATTGGGTTTGCACCGCGGAAGGCGTAAATACTTTGCTTAACATCACCAACCACAAACAAACGTTGTTCAAAATTTGAAAGAATATAAAACAAATAATCTTGCAAATCGTTTGTGTCTTGATATTCATCAACCATTACTTCGGCGTATTGGTCCAAAAGTTCTTTGCCGTCTTGGCTTACAACAATTTTGCCGTTTTCCTCACAGCACAAAAGCTTTAGCGCCAAATGTTCAATGTTGTGGAAGGTAAAAATGTTTTTAGCATTATATTCTTCAAAAACTTTTTGGTCAAATTCTTTTAAAATTTCAACTAACAACTTAACAGACGGATAAACTTTTTCAAATTGCCCGTTTATAAAGCTAAAATCGGCATAGAAAAGCTTTGAAAGTGACGGTAAAGTCTTTTCGTTAAATTGTTTAAATGCTTGTTTTACGGCTTTTCCTTCACGGTAAGTGGCATTGCCACCACGAAGAGTTGGAAGTGAGGGCAAACAAAACAAGTTTAACGATTTATAAAATTTGTCCCAGTCGCCACTTTCGGCAGCATTTTTAAGAACTGCCAAATCTTTTGCAAGGGTGTTAAGTGGTGGCAACAATAAATCGCTTAACTGTGGCACATTTATAACAGCATCAATTAAATTTGCCAAAATATTTTGCATTTCCAAAACAGCGTCGCAGGCGTTTGAAAACGCATATTGATACCACAAATTTTCACTTGAAAATTTACCGCCGTTATATGATGAAATAAGTGAATCATACCATTTTTGCGGGAACGGTAACTGGCGGGAATATTCATAAAGATTCATAACAAGTTCGCATAAATTCTTTTCGTCATATTCCCCACCGACCAAATCAACTAAATTTAAAAATTCGGGGTTATTTTCAGTAATATAACGGTTAATAATATCGTAAATAATTGTTTGGTTAATTTGGTTTAAGGTTGCGTTATCGGTAATTTTAAAGTCGGGCGAAATTTGAAGTTTGTCAAAATTTTCGCGCACTAAATCAATGCAAAAAGAGTCGATTGTACAAATTTTTGCATTTGATAAAAGATATTTTTGCATAAGTAAAGCGGCGGAATTTTGGTGCTTGTGGCATTCTTCATCCATACGCTTTTCAATGCGTGAACGCATTTCAGCGGCAGCGGCATTAGTAAAAGTTACAATTAAAAGCTCATCCGCTTTTATGTCCCTTTCGCTGTCGGTTAAAAGGTTAATTACCCTTTCAACTAATACAGCGGTTTTGCCCGAGCCCGCAGCGGCGGAAACCAAAATATTACCCTTGCCTTTAATTGCAAGTTCTTGATTTTTTGTTGCTTTAAAAGCCATTAGTTTTCCGCCCCCTTTAACGCTTCAAATACTTTGTCGTTACTAAGTTCTGTCACTTTTAAAATTTCGTTTTCGTCAACAAAGCAAACTGACTTAAATTCGCAATATTTACAAGCGGGTGATTCCCTGCCATCTATTGGAGATACCGAAATATCACCACATGAAATTAAGTTGCCTGTTTTTCTCATAATTTTTTCAATGTGATTAAAAATTTCGGTAAAACCATCTTCTGCAATAAATGAAGAACGCTTACCGATAGTGCCGTCCTTTTTAACGGGTAATTTAGGAACAAATTCGCCTTGGTTTGCCTTTTCCATAGCCAAACTTAAATTTAAATCGGCTTTTAAAAGACCATTCATAGCAAGGCCTTCATCTTTTACATCGCGTTTGGCGGGCATATAAAGAATTGCTGCCGCCTTTTCGTCAGATAAACCTTGACCGCGAATTAAAGCATATAAATAAATTAACATTTGCATATTAAGACCGTATAAAATGTCGGGCAATTTAAAGGTTTTTGTACCGGTTTTATAGTCAACAATGCGGATAAATCCCTTAAATTCATCAACGCGGTCAATGCTTCCGTTAATTTTAATTTTGCCTTTGTCGTACGGAAATTCAACTTGCAAGCCATCTTTAAAACCAATTTTAAATTCACAAGCTATGGGTTTAAAGTCGCTTTGCTTAAATTCACGCGCAATGTGGCAAACAACTTCCTTTAAAGAACGCGAAATTCGAGAAAGCAAAAATTCAATTCTTGCATCGCGAAGTTCATTAAAACCGCAAATTTGGTTTAAATATTCTTCAATATATTTATCGGTTAAACCATATAGTTCGTTTTGGGTTAAATTAGCGATGTTTTCTTTATAATCAGAAATTATACGTTCTAAAACATAGTGGGCAATGTTTCCGCGTTGTAAAACATTAAATTCAGCCGCCTGTAATTTTTCGGCACGTAAACCATATTTGCAAAAATAAGAAAATCTGCAACGGTTAACGGTGTCAATTTTGGTGGCGGAAAGGTTTATTACATTGCCGAAAAGTTTTTCGGCATTTTCGGGTTTAATGTAATTTATTTGCTTATTAACAACCGAATTTATGTGATTAAGTGACTGATTTTCGGGTAAAGCGGCATTAAGAGTTGCGGCTTCGTTTTTATCGGCAAAACGGCGGCAAATTTCCGCAAAAACGGCCGATTTTGTTTCGGGCAAACTTTCTTTTGAAAGATTATTTGGTTCACTCAATAATGTGGGGTTTAAAAACTCACAAATCATACTTACAAAAGGTGACGGTAACAGCTCTTCCCCTTTTGTGTTTTGTGTTGCATAAGTAATATAAACCCTTTCGCTTGCACAGCAAAGGTTTGAATACACAAGATAATCTTCATCAATGGCGGAATAAAGCGAATTGTCAGACAGTTCAATGCCCATTTCAATAAGTTTTTTTCGTTCGTTAATTGCCCAAACCCCATTGTTAGAAACACCTTTCGGAAAAACACCTTGGTTTGCTCCTAAAATAAAGGCGATTTTGGGTCGAGCAGGTTGAATTCGGTCAGCCGAGCCAAAGGAAACTTCATCAATAAATTGCGGAATAACTCCAACAGTTTCGCTGTTTAATGCAAGGTTTAATGCCTCTTTAAATTCTTGTATGTTAAGTGATTTATCACCAAAACAATTAACGAGACCGTCTAAAACCCCTATAAAACAGTCATATCCTTGTTTTAAGACATCGGCAGTAATTTCGCTTTCAATGTTTTCGAAGCGCTCACAAAGGGTTTTTAAAGTATTTTGAGCGTCGCTGCTTTCAAGAAGTTCCATTATAGCAAGGCACATTTGTTTAGCATTGCCATAAAAATTGTTTTTAAAGGCAATAATAGGTTCAATTGCAGCTTTGCGAAGTTTGTTAATTTCAAAAATTTCGGTTAAATCTTCATCCGTTAAATCTTCAATATTAAAGCCCTTAGGGCTCATATTCCAGTCCTGAAGCCATTTTTCTTTATCAATGTTCCATAAAAAAGCATAATTTTCAAGCTTTGAAATTTCATCAATAGAAAGCGTACTAAAACCGCATTTGTGAAAGCGCAAAATATCTTCGGTAGAAAAATTTAACGCATCTATTGCTGAATTTATTGCAAAACAAAACGGAAGTGAATTTAAAGTGATTCGCTTATCAAAAAAGCAACTTACTTCATTTTTACGGCTTATGTGTTCAACTGCTTGTAAATATTTTTCGGCATCACGGGCGATGATTACAAAATCTTTAAAACGATAGTTTTCTTCGCGCACTAAACGCCTTATGGTGCGAAAAGCAAATTCAACCTCATCAAATTGGCTTTGTGCTTTGCAAATGGTGACAGTATCGCTTAAATCTCCCGTTACAGCTTCATTTGCCATTAAGCGTTCAAGAAGATTTAATTTTTCATTTTTAAATTTTGGCGAGTTTAAAAACACGGGGGCCGAAATTTTAACATTATTTTTCTTTGCAAGATTTTCAATTTTTAAAATATTTTTGCGTAAAACTGTAAATACATCAAATTCTTTTTGTGTTTCGAAATTATTATTTATTGCAAAGGTAACATCATCTGCTTGATTAAACACGCGGTCAATAATTTTAAACTGTTGACCGGTAAATGCTTTAAAAGAATCAAAATAAACTGTTTTGCCATTAAAAAATTTAAAGTTTTCAAGGTTTTGATACACTTTTGTAAGCTTGTCCACAGGGTCTATAAATTTTTCGCCCAAAAATGCGTCAAAAGTTTCAAAAATTAAGGCAATATCTAAAAGTTTGTTTTTAAGAGATGGTTTTTCGGCAATATCGGACGCTTTTTTAATATCATCAGGTGTTACGGCGTTAACTTTTAATTCGCCGATAGCATCCAAAACTGTTTTTGCAAAATTTAATGAATGGGTATATTTCCCCCATACTAAAAGTTCGTCTTTAACCGACATAAGAGCCCTGTTCATAATGATGATTTTGTCAGTATCTGAAAGTGTTTTCCCGCAAATACCACCAAATTTATCGGCAAGGATGTCGTAAAGGCGTGTAAAACTTAAAACTGTGATATTTTCGGGATTTAAATCTTCAAAAAGTTTTAAAATTGACCTTTCAGTATTAAAAGAAAACTGTTCTGGCACAAAAAGAATTACTTCTTTTCCGCTTAAAACATCTGATTTAACTTTTTCTAAAATAGTATATGTTTTACCGCTTGATGGCAAACCAAAAATAAAGTTTAGCATATACACTTCCCCTTTCTGAAAATATCTTAACAAAAAGTATGCACCGAAATTGTCACATTAAAAATAAAAAGTTTAAAATTAGTAGCCCCAAAACCGCAGGTATGCCCAAAGTGGCCGAAGTAGTGACGGTATATGGGTTAATTGCAAGATTTATACCTGTAAATTTTCTTGTAAAATATAAAATAAACAAAAGGCAAACACCCAAAAAACCATTAAAAACGAAAAATCTAATTGGTTTTCGGCTAAGTATTGCCAAAATTAAGGATGTTAAAATAAAAATTACAAGTAAAATGACTGCGCTATATTTTAAGAAAGACATTAAATCACCCAATATAATTGTAATGATTTTAATCTTAATAAAATGCAAGAAATTTGAAAATGCCGCCCATAAGGGCGGCTGTTTTATTTATTATTTATTTTTTGTGTTATCATCTTCGCCTACAACAATAACATCATCAAAGTCAAATTTATCATTATCATCAATAATATCATCTTTTTTGAAGAGTTTGTTATAAGCCATAACGATAAGGAAAATTATTAAAACAACAACACAAAGCGCTGCAATAAGCATTGCAATTAAAAGCACTTTGCCGTTTGTAGAAAGCGAATTGAAACGGGTTAAGAAATCGTCTCTTTCAGGGGTTGTACTTGCGGGTATATCCATTAAATGAACATTAACCGAGCGTTGAATGGTGCCTTCCTTACTGTCATAGCAGTAAAGACCGCTTTCACCGTTTACAAGGCAGTAAACATAAGAAAAATCAGATAATTGTGAGTTTGTGCTTAAATAAGATTTAACCGAAAAATTGCCGATTTGGGTAAAGTTTGAATAATAATCAGCCGGCAAGGTTGTGTCTTCGGGGAAATCGGTAAATACATAAACTGTATCATTAACGGTTACATATTTTAAAAGTTCGAACGATTCAAGTTCGGCATTATAAGTATATGGCGCAATTACTGTGCCACCTGCTTCTTTAAGGAAGTAAGCGGTAATTTCGTTTGATTTGTCTTTAATAACAGGCACTTGTGTACCGTTAAAATCAGCATTTGAAAGAGTATATCCCTTGAAAATATTTTCTTGTGGGATTTGTGTCACAATTTCATAATTTTTACCCGAAACGGTTACTTCGTAAGGGTTTTTTGTTTCATCGGTTGGTGGGGTTTCGGTTGTGGGTTCATCAGCACCTTGTTCGCGTCTTGTAACAACAATTTTATAACTTTTTTGTGCGCCATTTTGCGCAGTAACTGTAAGGGTAATTGTGTTAGCACCAACAACAAGTGGGTCGGGTCTTTGCACAGCAATTTTGGCTTTTGCATCCGCTGTGTTTGCGTAAACACGAATTGTTTGAGTTTCAAAAGGCACACTTGCGGTGTAGTTGGTGCGATTTGCATTAAAGGTAGGTGAAATATTACCAACGCTTAAAGAAAGTGATTTTAAATTTGCATTATTGGGAAGTTCAACATCTTTAATTGTAAGATTAGCGCTTCCGCCGTTTAAAGTGACATCCTTTGGCATATTGTCAACTATGCATGAAGCAATGGGGCTTTCCACAGCAATTCTAGCAGCGCCTGTAACCTTGCTTTTAAACACAAAAGAATAGGATTTAGTTGCGGCTTTTGGCTCGTCAATAATCTTGATTTTACCCGCGTTATTAGCGTTAATATCAGGGAAACTAGATGACACAAAGCTTAATTTATCAGCATCGTATGATAAAATAAAGTCTAATCCATCCATTCTTGAGGGTGCAGTAATAGTAGCAGTTACAGTGACATTACTTCCAACAGTCACGGTGTTAGAGCTAAAAGCAATTACTGATTTTCCTTCGGCTGCACTTGCAGGAAAAACAAAAATTGATAATGTAATTAAAAGTGAAATTGTAAGGCATAAGATTTTTTTCATAATAAATCCCCTTCTTTTTAGCGGTTTAATTTGGATTTAAATTTATATGACCAAGTAAATGCATTCTTATAAGCACCAAATCACTTATCGTGATATTGCCGTTACCGTCAGTATCGGCGGCAGCTTTGTTATCATCCTTTAAGGTAGTAAGCTCCAAGAGATCCATTCGAACAAGTACTAAGTCACTTATGGTAATGGTACCGTTACCGTCAACATCACCTAATAAACGGGGTGGCGTTATTGCTTCGCTTGTAACCGTTAAGGTGCAAGGAACTGTCGCATTTACATTTATTATATAGTCATTTGTAAAGCCCGTTTCGGATTTTACGGTAAACTTAACAGTATTTTCACCTTGTGTCAGAGCAAAGGTTGTTGCACAGGCAAGTGTTGCTTTATCGGGCAGTTTAATATAAACGCTTGTGTCTTTTTCAACTCTTAGCGCATAGTCATATACATATCTTTGAAAAGACGGAGTTAAACCTTCAACCTCAATTTTTTCAAAATAATAATTATTTAACTTATTGCTCTTTTCGGGTAGAATTGTGCTTTCTTGCGGTAAAGAACCGTTAGCGTAAACAGGTATTCTGAAAACAAGCTGTGTTGTATAGTCGGTGGTATATAAGCTTCTTAAATTTTTTGCACTGCTTAATGAGTCAGCAACATTTTGTGCATATTGGTGACTAATCTTGTTTTTATCTAAAATATTATAATTTTTGTAAAAATATGTGTCTTGATTATAATACGGGTTTGCGGGGGTGTAAGTGTTACCGCGATTTAGGTAACTGTTTCCATAAAACTTTGCACCGCCGATAATTGCGGCTGAACGGGTTGTCCACCCTTTTTCAAAAGCGTACTTCGCACCGTTTTGTATTATTTGACCAGAATTACCCGACGCACTAACATTAAAAAAGTTATAAACAACAGTTCCGTTATAGTTATAGCCATTTGCCAAGGCGTTTCCTTCCGAGCCCTGCTCTTGAATAATGGTAGAAGCTAAAATATAAGGACTAACACCCGATTGTTTACCGGCTTCCATAATAATCGCCGCAAAATCACCGCCATAAGCAGTATCGTTGGGGTCATTATAATTTTCAAACAGCTTGTAACCTGAAATGATTTTTCTAACACCTTCAATATTTTGGGAAGCGGCATCATAGCTTTGCTTCATAAAAATAAAAATATCGTTAGGATTTAAGAAATTTCTTGGGTCCATATAGTAAGCAATTACTTCGCGCGATGCACCTTTAAGGTTAGCATCAGCAGTTGCAAACACACCGGTTGACCAGTTGTACCAACCGTCATCCATTGAAAACCACGAGGTTGCGGAAACGCTATTATCCATTACAAGCTTTCTAGGATAAACACTTTCAAGAGCTATTGCTTCACTAAATGTCATATCAATTTTATCGGCTTGAAAAGCCCAGTTTGGATATTGTGCGTGTAGAATAGTAAGTGCTTCGTGATAGCTTTCGGGAAAATCTTTTAACTGTTCTTCAAAGGTCTTATCAATTGT
>JAZSNW010000143.1:0-3565 GCA_045536615.1 Acutalibacteraceae bacterium
CCCGTCCTGCATTTGGCGGTAATATGATGGCTACCATCCGTACAGCCACAAGCCGTCCACAAATGGCTACCGTTCGTCCCGGCGTACTTCCCCTTCCGGAATTGGTGGAAGTTACTCCCCGTGAACCTATTATGATTCCCGCCACCAACGACACCGAATTGGTTCGATTGTTGCGTGAAACAGCATTCAGTCGCGATGCCGACATAAGCCAAAGCAAAATCATTGTTGCTGCAGGTCGAGGAATTGGTCAGAAGAAAAATATGAAGCTGGTGCAAGCACTTGCCGACAAATTAGGCGGTCAAGTTGGTGTATCCCGTCCCTTAGTAGATATGGGCTTCTCACCTTATAGCTGCCAAATTGGCCAAACCGGTTACAGTGTGGCGCCTGACCTTCTAATCTGTTGCGGCATTTCCGGTGCTGTGCAGCATTTAGCAGGTATTGGCGGTGCAAAGACTGTCATTGCAATCAACACCGACCCCAAAGCACCTATATTCTCTGTAGCAGACTATCGTATTGTGGGAGATTGTGTCTCCGTTCTTGAGCAATTGCTACAGGAACTTGATAAGTAAACATTACTCAAATTATAACAGCAGCCCAAACATTATGTACTGTTAAGGAATTTTTCCTAAACCTTGTCACGATGCATGAGCTGCTGTTTTTTGTAAACTGATGCCTTTCAAAGATTGTAAGCATTAGTTTATAAAATTTTTATATTTACACGAAAATATATTTAATTTAAAAACTTTAAAAATGCTTGATTTTAAGCTATAAAGACTATATACTTAACTCGTTAAAAGGAGTGGATTGTAAGGATGAAGAAAAGCGTAGGATACTTTAATATCATATTATCAGCAGTATTATTGGCCTTTAATTATTATGTTTTCATAGTAACAAATAATTTCGCTCCTGCCGGTCTAAACGGAATTGCAACCATGATTCAATATAAAACCGGATTCAGCATCAGTTATATGTCGTTACTTATAAATATTCCTTTGTCTATAGCAGCATATTTTTTGTTGCAAAAACAATTCGCAGTAAAAACCTTGATTTTTTCATTGGTATATTCTATTTCATTTTTAATTTTGCAAAGTTCGGATTTAACATATATTCAATATAATACCAATGGTCATGACACGATTTATCCCGTTATCCTAAGCGGTGTAATTAGCGGTGTTGTTTACGGCATTTGCTTTAGAAATAACGCTTCTACAGGCGGTACCGATGTAGTTTCTCGCTATATTAATAAGATAAGACCTGCTACCAATTTCTTTGTTGTAACCTTTCTCCTAAACGGCTTTGTGGCTGTTTTGTCTATTTTTGTATATGCCGATAACTCGCTTAATTATAAGCCGATGGCTTTATGTATTCTATACTGTTTTATATCTACATTCGTTGGAAACCTGCTCCTTAAAACTACCAAAACAGCATACAAATTTACGATAATTACCACCCACAAGGACGAGTTTGTTGAAGAAATCACTCAAAAATTTCATCATGGATGCACACAAATTGATGCTGTTGGTACATATACAGGTACTAAAAAATCGGTTTTAATTTGTATAATAAACAAGCATCAGCTGAATGATTTTCAAAAAATTGTTTCAAAATATGATAATACTTTTTCATATTTTGAAGTTGTGAACGAAACCTATGGCAATTTCAAACATATAAAATCTCGTTAAAAAAGCTTGACCAATCGGTCAAGCTTTTTTATTTTTGCAAATATTGATTTAAAAAATTAAGTGTTTTCTTTTTATCGGCCGACCAAAGCGGTGCGATAAGGTCTTTTTTGGCGCCGTCGCCCGTAATTCTGTGAACAACAACTTCATTTGACAAAACCGCAATGCAGTTTTTTAAAATTTCGGCATATTCTTCAATAGAAAGTGCTTTTACCCCGCCTTTTTCAAATTCAGTAGCCAAGCGGGTGTTTTTAAGTATATGCAAAAGGTGAAATTTAACACCGTTTGTACCGCAATTAACCGCAAATTTGGTTGTAAACACAGGGTTATCGTTTGGTAAACCGATAATAATGTGTGTTATAACCTCAATTCCCGCATTTTTAAGGCGAGAAACAGCGTTTTTATAAACTTCGCTTTTATAACCGCGGTTTATATATTGGGCAACTTCATCATCGGCAGTTTGAAGACCAAGTTCTATCGTTACAGGTTTAATTTTGTTTAATTCTTTTAAAAGTTCCATAGTTTCGTTGAGCAAACAGTCGGGTCGTGTAGCAATATTAAGCCCGACAATATAATCGGGTTTTATTGCATCATAAAATAATTTTTTTAATCGTTTTGTCGGTGCATAGGTATTAGTAAATGACTGAAAATATGCAATGTATTTACCGCTTTTATTCTTTGCCTCTACCCGCTTCTTTGCTTTTTCTAATTGTTCGGTAATGTTGTTACCGCTTTCGGCAAATTCACCACCGCCAAGCGATGAACAAAAGATACAACCACCCGTTGAAATACTGCCATCACGGTTTGGGCAGGTAAACCCACCATCAAGCGATAGTTTATATACCTTACAGCCAAACTTTTCTTTATAATATTCATTAACGGTTTTATACATTTTATCACCTACTTTAAACCTATTATAATATGCAAATATTTAAAAATCAAATTATTTACATCAGAAATAAGGTGTCTTATAATTTTTAAAAATGATTGTTTTGGAAAAAATGAGGCATTTATTTACAGTTTTTTTACCGAATATAGTTAAAAGCTTTACAAAAGCGGTCAAGCTTTTTTTGATAGCATTTTATCACTATTGCAAAAAAATTATAATTTGATATAATAATATAAAGCGAGGCAAATAATATGAAATCAATTAAAACTATATATAAAATTGGGTTTGGTCCGTCAAGTTCTCATACAATGGGGCCTGCCTTTGCAACTGAAGAATTTTTAAAATTATATAATCAAGCAGACTTTATAAAGGTTGTGTTATTTGGTTCTCTTGCAAAAACAGGTAAAGGTCACGGCACTGACCGAGCCATTTCGGAAACCTTGTCAAAAGTTTCGCACGAAATTATTTTTGACTTTGAAACCGAAATCACCGTTCACCCCAACACATTAGAATTTATTGCTTTTAAGGAAAATGCCGAACTTGGTCGAAAACGCTATTACAGTGTTGGCGGCGGTGAAATTCAAACCGATGAAAACAAAATTGCAACCGAAAAACAAGTTTATTGCGAAAGCACCTTCGAAGATATTGCAAAGGTTTGCAAATCAAGAAACATTCGCCTTTCAGATTATGTTTTTGAAAACGAAGAACCCGACATTAAACCATATTTAATGACCGTTTGGAAAACAATGCAAAACGCCATTAACGAGGGTTTAAGCAAAAGCGGAACTTTGCCCGGCGGCCTTTTGGTTGAACGCAAAGCGCAGTTTTTGTACAACCAAAAACACATTGATGAAAGCCCACAAACACGCGAAAACCGCCTTGTGTGTTCCTATGCTTTTGCGGTTAGTGAACAAAATGCCGATTGCGGCGTTATTGTTACTGCGCCCACCTGTGGCTCATGCGGTGTATTACCTGCTGTTTTAAAATATATGCAGGA
>JAZSNW010000045.1:0-11245 GCA_045536615.1 Acutalibacteraceae bacterium
GTATGAAATAGGCGATATGGTTTGCATCGGCAACGGCAAGGTGCTTTATTACTGCTTCCCAAAGGACAAGTCGGTAAGTGTTGCAAAGGTGCGTTTAGCTGCCGAAGAGCTTTTTAAAATTGTTAATGAAAAATAGAAAAAATTGGCTCTCGTGAGCCGATTTTTATTTTATTTCTTCGATTTCACAGCCCGTGTAATAATGGCATAAAATTTCTTTAAAATCGGCGCCCTGTTGTGCCATATAATTTGCGCCGTGTTGGCTCATACCAACCCCGTGGCCATAACCGTAAACCGTAAAGGTGAAAGCATCATTTTCAAATTTTACATCAAAACAAGCCGAACGTAAATCTAACTTTTCCCGTATATCAGCACCTCTTACCTCGTTTTCGCACATTTTAAGGGTTAAAACCCTGCTCGCGTCGGTTTTTTTAATTTCTTTGAAATAGGCGGTATGGTCATCGGTCAGGTTAAGGTCGGCAAAAAGTGTTTTAATTTCATCCTTTGTAACGGTTTTGGTGGATATGAAGTTTGGCGACAATTTATCACCAACGCTGTCAACCGACACAAGATAGCTTCTTTCTCCGCCCCAAACATTTTTGCAGTCTTCGGTTTTGCCTGATGATATTGCGTGATATGCCGACAAAATTATTTCACCATTACAGGTTAAAGCAAGGTTTTGGGTTTCTTTAACGGCGGTTTTAATTTTTTTAATATATTCATCGGCCTTGTCGCCCCATTTTTCTCTGGCATCATTTTCGGTTATAAATGCTTGGTCAACCTCAAAATTATCGGTTATGTCATAACCCTTTTCTTTGTTTGAAACCGAACGGTGAAGCGCAAAGGTGTGGGCGGCAACGGCTTGTGCTTTTAAGGCATCAAGTTCGTAAAGGGCGGGCATTTCGGCGGCAACAACACCGAATATGTAATCGTTATAAGAAATTTCTTCAACCTCGTTTTTTTCTGTTCTTAAAATTTTAAAGGTTTTAACGGGGTTCATTTTCTCAATTTCAACGCTTTCAATAGTCGGTTTAGAGGGTTGTCCCAATACCGTTAAGGGCAAAAGCAATAAAAATGCCAACATAATAGATGTGAAAGCCAAAATTTTTTTCATTAAAATCCCTCTTTTTTACAATAAAGTTGACTTTTTAAAACACAAGCGGTATTATTATATATGCTTGAAAATCTAATTTAATGATTGGATGTACATAATGAAATTTAAAAAATCAACCCTTATAATTTTTGGCGCCGCGGTTTCGGCTTTTGTTTTAAGAACTTTGCAAATTTTTTACACAATCGAGCAAAACACCGGCTTTTTTAAAACCCAAAAAACCGAACTTGGCATTTTTTTAACATGTGTGGTTGTGGCTTTGTGCGTTTTGGCTGCTGTTTTGGCCCGAATTTGCGATTTTGAAGCGAACTCTGGCAGAGAAAAAGGCCCGCTTACTGCTATTGTTTGCGGCATAGCTTCTATTACGTTTTTTTATGAAGCGTTTAATGAAAAATTTGTTTTTCCCGCCTTTTCGTGGCAGGCAGTGGCAATGAAAACAATTGGCTTTTTAACAGCAGTATATTTTGCCGCTTTGTTGTTTTCAAACCTTTTCGGTTTTAAAGTTCCTGATTTTTGCCATCTTTTACCGGCATTTTATATGATTATAAGAATTATATGTTCGTTTATTGGTATTAGCTCACTTTCGCTTATTATTGAAAATATTTTTCTTATTGCGTCATATTGTGCGGTGCTTGTCTTCTTTATAAGTTATGCCGCTGATAAGTGCGGGGTATTTATAAACGGTACATCGTTTTACATGCGTTCGGTTTTGGCGTTTTTACTTTGTCTTGTTACCGCCATTCCAAATTTAATTGCAAACGCAACTTCTTTGGGCGGTTATTCACACATTCCGCTTTCTTCACAAGTGGTTTTAACTGCCGTAACATTGTTTATTGCAGTGTTTAAATTCAAAAAGTTTTCAAGATAATTAAAAGAGTATATTCCGTTTTGTGAATATACTCTTTTAAAGTAAGATATACAAAAGTGCAAAAAGCAGTCGCTTGTCGGTTTTTTCGTTTAATAAAAGCAATAAAAGCCCTAAAATAAGGGTTAAATCTCCATCGGTTTTAAGGTCGTTTAAAAACGGAATATTAAGCGATGACAAAAAATCAGGTTGTGGTGTGGGCTTTTGCGGTGGTTTTTCGGGCTGTGGTTGCAGTTTTGGGTTTTGGCTTTTTTGGTTCATTTTCATCATTTCTTCAATGACTTTTTGCTGTCTTGCAGAGAAATCATTATTTGTCATAATAATTTACCCAAAATCCCCGTTTCTTTAATAAGGGGCAACAAATCTAAAAGCCGTAAAATTTTAACCGCTGTGTCCACCTTTTCGCGTTTTGCCTCACTTAAATGGGGTTTAAGCGCCAATAAAAGCGCACTTTTAGGGTCGTCACTTTGGCTTTGCAGTTTTGAAACCAAACCCATTACTTGAAGAAGCTCACCGCTATCTAAAATACCGCCCAAGGCATTTTCTTGTGGCTCGGGTTCGGGTTTTTCGTTTAAAATGCTTTCGGCCATTTCTTTGACCTTATTCATACTTTGCGGGTCATTTAAAATTTCTGACAGTCGCTTTGTTAAATCATCCATTTTTACCACCAAAAAGTTTCAGCATTGCCTGCGCCTGCGGGCTTTTTAAAATTTCATTAAGCGCATTTTGGTTTGACAACACATTTAAAAGTTTTTGCTTGTCATCAGCTGACAGTGTGTTTAAAAGTTTTTCGGTGTCGCCCTTTCTTGCGGCATCTTTAATGGCTTTTGTGTTAAGCTTGCCGTTTGAATTTTTTAATATTTCATCCATCATTTTGTTTTTGTCGTTTTGATTCATTAAATCAGCTCCCAATAATATATATGTAAATTTGGTGTTACGGTATGAGAATTTTAGTAATTTCCGATTCGCACAAGCGCGGCGATATAATTGAAAAAATTTTATATGCACAAAAGGAAGCCACTCATGTTTTCTTTTTGGGGGATTTAGCAAGCGATATTGAAGATTTTACATATCTTTTCCCTGAAAAGCAGTTCCACATTTTAAGCGGAAATTGTGATTATTTTTCCACCTTTCCGTCAAGTGATATTGCGTTTTTGAACGGCAAGAAAATCTTTTACACCCATGGGCATAATTTTGGGGTTAAATCCTCCACAACGCACCTTTTAAAAACCGCAAAGCAAAACGGGTGCGACATTGCACTTTTTGGCCACACCCACAACCCCTTAGCATTATATGAAGATGGGGTTTATCTTGTTAATCCCGGGTCCTGCGGCTCGCCCCGTAGCAGTAAAGCCACCTATGCGGTAATTGATATTGAAAATAACGGCATTATGCCGATAATTATTGAGGTTTAGTATGAAAGTTTTAGTTCATATCTGTTGTGCACCCTGCAGTTTGTCGGTGGTGCCCTTTCTTTTGGAGGAAGGCATAACCCCCGATTTGTTTTGGTTTAACCCAAACATTCACCCCTATACCGAATATAAAGCCCGTCGTGACTGTCTTTTAAGCTATGCCGAAGAAATGGGTTTAACTGTTAGGATTAAAGAAAATTATGGTCTTCGACAGTTTGTAAAAGCGGTAGCGGAGGATATTGATAACAGGTGCAAATACTGTTATTACATTCGTATGTATGAAACCGCAAAATTTGCCCGTGATAATGGGTATGATGCTTTTACAACCACGCTTCTTTGCAGTTTATACCAAGACCACGACGGTATTAAGGCAACAGGCGAAAAATTAGCACAGGAATTTGGTATAGAGTTTTTATACCGCGATTTTAGGGTTAATTTCAGAAACGGCAATAATCTTGCGCGTGAAAAGGGCTTTTATATGCAAAAATATTGCGGTTGCATTTTTTCTGAGGAAGAGCGTTATCAAAAACAGATTTTAAAGGATAAAGAACGCTTGACAAATTAAGTTACAAGTAGTATAATTTTTTTGCAATTAGGGAGCTGGATGAAACTCCGGCTGAGAGGATGCCCGCCGAAAAAACGGCTATGGCTTCGACCGATTACCTGATGCCGATAATGCGGCCGTAGGGAAATACAGCGATTGTATTGCCACAGGTTTATTGCCTGTGGCTTTTTGTTTTGTATTTCGGTACTGATTGCAAATATATGTAAAAAGGAGAAAAACAAAATGAAAGAAAAATTTAAAAAACCCATTTACAAATTGTGCGAATCGGCAATGTTTATTGCACTTGCAACCGCCCTTTGTGCTATTGAAATTCAGGTGGGTGCTGTTGGCGGGTCTATCGATTTTGTAATGATTCCGCTTTTCATCATCGCTTTCCGCCACGGTGTTTTATACGGTGTGGGCAGCGGTCTTGTGTTCGGTCTTATTAAGTGCCTTATCGGTGGCGGCATCGGATATGGTCTTCCATCAATCTTGCTTGACTATGTGTTGGCATACGGCGCAGTAGGTTTGGCGGGTGCTTTTAAAAGAAAAAATTGGGCGATTGAGCTTTCCACCTTTGTGGGTTGTCTTGCACGCTTTGCTATTCACTTTATAAGCGGTGTGACTATTTATATGATTACTGTTCCAACTGAAGTTGAAAGCATTGGCGTTACCTTTGCAAACCCTGTAATTTTTTCAATAGTTTATAATGCACTTTATATGTTGCCAAATACTGTAATTGCAGTTGTTGTTATGGCACTTTTAAGATATCCGCTTAAAAAGTTAAATCAAAGGTTTTAAGGGATAAATAGGGGTTTAACTATGTTTTCCCCTTGAGGGGAAGGTTTGCTCGATAAACTATAATTTGAAATCTTAGGGCCGTAAAAGGTGATAGAAATTAAAGGTTTCTATTGCCTTTTTTGTTTTCAGGGTAAATTTTTATTGACATTTTAGGTTGTTTTGGGTATAATTCTAAACTGTAAGGTTATGTATAAGGGAAATTCCCGCTTATATAACAATCATTGTTCAGTTAAGGAGGGTTCAAGTTGAAGAGAACATATCAACCGAAAAAGCTTCATCGTAAGAAAGAGCACGGTTTCTTAAAGAGAATGGCAACTGCTAACGGTCGCAAGGTTTTGGCACGTCGCAGAGCAAAAGGAAGAAAGAAATTGACATACTAAAAGCCACTTATAATGTGGCTTTTCCTTTTTTATTATGAAAATAATTAAGTTAAAGGAAAACCGTGACTTTCGCCGCGCTTATAACCGTGGCAAAAGTTTTGTTACACCTGCGTTTGTGGTTTATGTTAATAAAAACCGCGAACAAACGGTGCGACTTGGTATTACGGTCGGCAAAAAAATTGGCAAGGCGGTTAAGCGCAACCGTGCAAAGCGTGTTATAACTGCCGCATTTCGTTTTTTATTACCCCGTGTTGCCGACGGGTATGATTTTGTAATTGTTGCAAGAACACGAATTTTGAATTTAAAAAGCACCGATGTACTGATTTTACTTGAAAAGGCACTCTTCGCCGCCGGTGCGTTAAAAGAAGAAAATGAAACGATTACTGATATTTCTGATTAAATTTTATCAAAAAAACATTTCTCCGCTAAAAATTAGTTGTTGCCGTTTCACACCTACCTGCTCTCAATACGGTATTGAGGCAATATCTACTCACGGCGCATTTAAGGGCACGGCCCTGACATTTTGGAGAATTTTAAGGTGCAACCCATTCTGCAAAGGTGGGTATGACCCTGTTCCCGAAAAGAAACATTGAGTTTAAAAATAACCATTTTTAGAATGGACGGTGTATAAATGCAAGCACTATTTAATATTATAAACATACCTTTTTCGTATGTTTTGCAGTTTATTTCTGACATTTTCGGCGGTAATTTTGCTGCCGCTGTATTTGTATTTACATTGCTTATCAACTTGGCTTTTATTCCGCTTACAATCAAAAGCCAAAAATCTGCCGTACAACAACTTCGCATCAAGCCAAAGCTTGACGCTTTGAAAGAAAAATACGGCGATGATAAACAAAAATACAGCATGGCAATGCAAGAACTTTATCAAAAAGAAGGCGTTTCCATGTCGGGCGGCTGTCTTCCAATGATTCTTCGTCTTGTTATTATGATGAGCATCTATTGGATGATAATGCAACCGTTAACTTATCTTTTGGATGTTGATGCTGGAACAATTAAAGCCGCAGTTGCCGCTTTAAAGGACCTTGGTGAAAAAGTTGTCGAGGGTAGAAGCGAACTTCAAATTTTGGGCGCTGTAAATTCGGGCAAAATCAACTTCCCCGAAATTGCCGAGGCCGCTAAAAATATGAGCTTTAGCTTTTTAGGTATCGACCTTACTGCAACTCCAAAATTCAACATTGATATTTTCAATAACTTCAACCGCACTTGGATTATGCCTTTGTTGGCTTTTGCTGCACAAATGCTTTCAAGTGTAATGTCTTCTGTTATGCAGAAAAAACAAAACCCCGATGCACCCAGCATGATGGGTATGATGCTTATGATGCCTTTAATGTCCTTGTTCATCGGTTTTGGTTTCCCTTGCGGTGTAACATTCTATTGGGCATGTTCATCACTTATCGGCGGTGTTATTCAAATTTTAGTTCAACAGTTTTACGGACCTCATAAACTTTTGTCCAAAGAACGTGCAAAGCAACTTTTAAAACAATGCGATTTTGAAGAAACACAAATTAAAAAGTTTGGACAAATAGAAGGATAAAATAGGAGGAAATTCTCTTGATTAAAGAAGCAATGGGCTTTGGCGACACTATCGACGAAGCCAGAGAAGATGCTGCTTTAAAATTGGGCGCAGCAGAGGATGCTGACGTTCAATTTGAAGTGGTTACTTTCCCAAAGAAAAAGACACTTGGTCTTTTTGGCGGAAACAAAGCAGAAGTTAGGGCATTTATTGAATTGCCTGACATAAAACCCAAAAAAGAAAAGAAAAAAGCCGAAAAGGTAAAGCCGAATAAACCTGCACCTGAAAAGGCAAAAAACAACGAAGTAAAGAAAACTGAAGTTGTTAAAGAATATGGCGAATCAGTTGATATTAGCGAATTGCCCGCTGATTCACGCCCTGTCAAAGCGGTTGAATTTTTAAAACCAATTTTAGAAAATCTTGGTTGTGAAAATGTTACCTTTAAGGTTGCCGAACGTGACAACGCCGCTTTAATTGACCTTCAAGGTGAAGGACTTGGCGCAATTATCGGTCACCGTGGCGAAACACTTGACGCATTGCAATTTTTGGCAGGCCTTGCTGCTAATAACGGTGGCGGATATTATAAAGTTTCACTTAATATCGGCAACTATCGTGAAAAGCGTGAAGATACTTTAACAAATCTTGCAAAACGCATTGCTGAACAGGTTTTAAAAACCGGCAAATGCAGAACACTTGAACCCATGAACCCCTACGAACGCCGTATTATTCACACTGCAGTTCAGGGTATTGAGGGTGTAACAAGTGCCTCGTTTGATGAGGGCATTAACCGCCGTGTTGTTATTGGTCTTGAAGGCACCGAATTAAAGCCGTTAAGAAACCGTAACGACCGTCGTAGTGGCAGAAGAGATGACCGCCGCCGCAGAGGTAACAACCGCCCAAGCAATAAGGTGGAAGTTGCCCCAAACCGCGAACCCAAAAAGGATAGCGATATCCCACTTTACGGAAAAATTAACTAAATAAATTTTTAAAAAGCACCGTTTTCGGTGCTTTTTCTTTTGAGTATGATTATTGAAATTTAAAAGAATTTATGGTAAAATATCTTTAAAGGTGGGTGAAGCGAAATGAAAATATGCAATAATTGCGGCGCTTATAATTCGGATGAGCGTATGTTTTGCGTTGACTGTAACGAAAGATTATTGGATGAAATTAATACCGAACTCCAAAAAGAACTAAATGCAAAAAGTGATGCTGTCATTGAAAAGCTATTAAACAAGAAAGACCCGCTTTATGTTTCGCTTTACGATAAAATTGTTGGCATTGTGTGCATTGCGGTGTCCGTAATTTTAATAATTTTGGGCTTTATTCTTATGCTTAAAGACAGGGGCACATCTGTACCGTTTATTTTATCGTTTTTTGGGTTTGCCGCTGCTGTTGATGCACTGGTACCCAGAGTTGGTTGGGAACTTGAAAAAATGCGTTTAGGACTGAGGGTTAACAATGTTGACGATTTAACCCCTAGCAGTTTTTATTTAATTGGTAGAAAAATATGCGCAACCGTGTGCTTGATTATTTGCCTTGTCGGTGCAGTGTTTACTGCAAAAGAGGTTGTACATCCACCTGTGATAAAAATTGCCGATACCCTTTCGTACGCTGTTGTTGATTATACGAGCCCTACCGTTGAGCAAATAATAGAAAATTTCCCCGAGGAATGGGGAGAAATCATTTCTGGTGGCGGATATACTGTTTCAAAATATTTAGGCCATTTAAAGAAATGCAATTTTATCGGTAAGCGTGAGCAGTTAATGAAAAAAGCCATAATTGAAATTGAAGATTTGGATATGGACTTTAATGGTTATACCGATATAAGTCACTTTATTGCGGATTATGAATATGAAATGCAGCAAAAAAATCGCGAATAATTTTTGACCGACAAATTTTTATTTTGTCGGTCTTTTTGTTGATATGCTAATTTTCAAATTGACAGTTTTGGGAAAATGGTATATAATAACTTTATAGTTTTGATTTGAATTTGTTTTTATGGGCATAATTATTTTATGAATTAAAAGTGATAGGAGGGAATGGAATGGAGAAATTTGTGATTTCCGGCGGTAACCGCTTGTGCGGTGAAGTTAGGATAAGCGGTGCAAAAAATGCCGCAGTCGCAATTCTTCCGGCAGTTTTACTTGCTGACAGTCCTTCAGTTATTGAAAATCTTCCTAACATTTCCGACGTGACAAACATTTTACAGGTTTTGTCAATGCTTGGCGCAAAGATTAGGTTTATAAATAAATCCACTGTTGAAATTGACCCCAAAAATGTAAATTCTTTTGTTGTTTCACCCCAAATGGCAGAGGGGATGCGTGCTTCAAGTTATTTCTTGGGCGCATTGCTTGGTAGAATGAAAAAAGCCCGTGTTGCACCACCTGGTGGTTGCAATTTCGGTGTTCGCCCAATTGACCAGCATATCAAGGGCTTTGAAATGCTTGGTGCGGAGGTTGCTTACGAAAAGGGCATGGTTGATGCCAGAGCGGACGAGCTTCGCGGCAGCAGCGTTTATTTGGACGTTGTGTCGGTTGGCGCCACCATAAACATAATACTTACAACGGCAAAAGCCAGTGGCCTTACTGTTATTGAAAATGCCGCACGTGAGCCCCATATTGTTGACCTTGCAAACTATCTTAATTCTATGGGTGCAAACATAATGGGTGCGGGCACAAGCGTTATTAAAATTCGCGGTGTTGAAAGTTTAAGGGGCACAACATACAGCATAATCCCCGACCAAATCGAAGCCGGCACTTATATGGCGGCTGCGGTTGCAACACAGGGTGATGTGCTTATAAATAATGTTACACCAAAGCATTTGGAATCTATTATTGCAAAGCTTCGTGAAACGGGCGCCGTTATAACTGAATTTGATGAAGCGGTGCGTGTTACTATGGACCGTCGCCCAAGAAAATGCAATGTTAAAACAATGCCACATCCCGGCTTTCCGACCGATATGCAACCCCAAATGGCAACCGTTTTAGCCATTGCTGAAGGGACAAGCATTGTAACCGAAGGTGTTTGGGACAACCGTTTCAGATATATCGAACAACTTACCTTAATGGGTGCTGATGCTCAGGTTGACGGAAAAACCGCTGTTATTACAGGCGTTGAAAAGCTTGTTGCCGCCCCTGTAAAAGCGGTTGATTTGCGCGCAGGTGCTGCAATGCTTATTGCGGGCTTGGTGGCAGAGGGTGAAACCGTTGTTGAGGAAATTGAGCGTATTGACCGCGGATATGAGGATGTAGTTGAAAAGCTTACAAACCTTGGTGCCGACATTAAGCGTGTTTATTATCCTGATGGAATTGAAATTTTAAAACAAGCATAATTCACAGGTCAACTGCGGTTGGCCTGTTTATCTTATTAAAAGGTGGTGATTTTTTGTCAATAATTTGTCCGCTTTTCAGCAGTTCAAGTGGTAATTGTACATACATCGGTTTTGAAAATAAAGGCATTTTGGTGGATGTGGGTGCATCTTTAAAAGGCATTTCTGAAAACTTAAATGCCGTTGGCGGCGATATTGACAAAATTTCCGCCGTTTTCGTTACACACGAGCACGACGACCATATTAAAGGGCTTAAAACACTTTTAAATAAGACAAATGCAACACTTTATGCATCCGAAAAAACACTTGATGCATTGGCTTTATATGATAAAATCCCTAAAAAAACACAGGTTTGTGTTTTTGAGGGTGCACCATTAGAAATAGACGGAGTTGTTGCAACACGCTTTGCGACAAGCCACGACTGTGACGGGTCAAGCGGGTATAAATTTTTAATGCCCGACAAAAAAAGCATTGCGGTTTGTACTGATAGCGGAATTGTAACAGATGAAATGCGAAATGCAATTTTACATTGTGATGCGGTGCTGTTAGAGTCAAACCACGACCTTGATATGCTTAAAAAAGGGCCATATCCACCACACCTTAAGGTGCGAATTTTGTCGGACAAAGGGCACCTTTCAAACAATGCCTGTGCGGCAGAGCTTCCCGCCCTTTTAAACGGTGGCACAACAAGGTTTATTTTGGGGCATTTAAGTCAGCACAACAACACCCCAATGCTTGCAAAAGCTACTGCCGAGGCGGCTCTTTTAAAATGCGGTGCCCAAAATAATAAGGATTATTTCCTAACGGTTGCAAGGCCGAAAATCAGCGGGGTGACAATTATATGATTAAGGTAACGATAATCGCCCTTGGTAAACTTAAAGAAAAATATTTGCGCGACGCAACCGCCGAATATGAAAAGCGGCTTTCACGCTATTGCCAGTTGGATATTGTGGAAATTGAGCCGATACGCCTTCCCGAAAAGCCGTCGTCAGCAGAAATTGATACTGCCCTTGAAAAAGAGGCCGAGCTGATATTTAAAAAAATCCCCAAAAACAGCGAGGTATTTACACTTTGTGTAGAAGGTGAACAACTTACAAGCGAAAAGTTTGCAAAAACTGTTTCACAACTGTCACAAAACGGCAAAGGAATAACCTTTATAATTGGCAGTTCTTATGGTTTGAGCGAAAAGGTGAAAGCAATTTCAAAAACACGGCTTTCACTTTCAAAAATGACCTTTCCACA
Organism: Acutalibacteraceae bacterium; assembly: GCA_045536615.1. Classification (GTDB taxonomy): domain Bacteria; phylum Bacillota; class Clostridia; order Oscillospirales; family Acutalibacteraceae; genus UBA737. Next base: position 11,215 of record JAZSNW010000045.1, read on the forward strand.
TCAACTTTTCAGGGTTATGTTACTTGAACAA
>JAZSNW010000039.1:0-5911 GCA_045536615.1 Acutalibacteraceae bacterium
AACGTGGCCTAAAACGATAACATTTTTAAAGGGTGCCTTGTCAAAAATAAGGGTTGAAATTGCCAAAAGTGAATAGAACCAACCGCGTGTTTGGTCGACTGCCTCTGAAATGAAGTCGGCGGGGAACTGCGCCTCAAATAAGTCCTTATTTTCAAAGGGATAGTGGTGCTGTGCAAAAGGCATCGAGCCCGAGTCAAACCAACAGTCAATAACTTCGGGAACACGGTGCATTTCTTTGCCGCACTTTTCACATTTAATGGTTACACCGTCGATATAAGGGCGGTGAAGTTCGATATCGTCAGGGCAGTTAGAGGACATTGATTTAAGTTCCTCAATACTGCCGATAGAATGCATGTGACCGCATTCGCAGGTCCAAATATTAAGGGGTGTGCCCCAATAACGATTTCGTGAAATGCCCCAGTCTTGAACATTTTGCAACCAGTCACCAAAACGACCCTTGCCAATGCTTTCGGGTATCCAGTTAATAGTGTTGTTGTTTGCGATAAGTTGTTCCTTAACATCGGTCATCTTGATAAACCAAGATTCGCGTGCATAGTAGATAAGTGGGGTATCACAACGCCAGCAGAACGGATAGTCATGTTCAAATTTTGGTGCGTCGAATAAAAGGCCTGCTTTTTCAAGGTCAGTGAGCACAAGCACATCGGCATCTTTAACAAACTTGCCGGCATAGGGGGTTTCATCAGACATTTCACCCTTGCTGTTTACAAGTTGAACAAATGGTAAATCATACTTTCTGCCAACCTTCGAGTCGTCTTCACCAAAAGCGGGAGCAATGTGAACAATACCTGTACCGTCGCTCATGGTAACATAACTGTCACAAGTGATGAAAAATGCTTTTTTGTGTTGTTTGTCACAAATGGGTTTCACATAATCAAAAAGTGGAACATATTCGGTGTGTTCAAGGTCTTGACCCTTCATTTCGCTTAAAATTTCATAAGCGGGGGTATCTTCGGTTGCAAGTTTGCCTAAAACCTTGTCTAAAAGCTCCTTCGCCATATAGTAGGTGAAGCCGTCAGCCGCCTTAACCTTGCAATAAGTATCGTCGGGGTTTACGCAAAGTGCAACGTTTGAAGGTAAAGTCCAAGGGGTAGTTGTCCAAGCAAGGAAATATGCATCCTCGTTTTGAAGTTTAAAGCGAACAACTGCGCTGCGTTCCTTAACATTTTTATAGCCCTGTGCCACTTCGTGAGAAGATAAGGGGGTGCCGCAACGTGGGCAGTAGGGAACAATTTTAAAGCCCTTGTATAAAAGACCTTTTTCAAAAATTTGCTTTAATGCCCACCATTCAGATTCGATAAAGTTGTTGTCATAGGTAACATAGGGGTCATCCATATCGGCCCAGAAGCCAACAGTTTTTGAAAAATCCTCCCACATGCCTTTGTATTTCCAAACACTTTCTTTGCAGTGGCTGATAAATGGGTCAAGGCCGTATTCTTCAATTTGTTCCTTACCGTCAAGACCCAAAAGTTTTTCAACTTCCAATTCAACGGGAAGACCGTGTGTGTCCCAACCGGCTTTTCTGGGCACCATATAGCCCTTCATTGTGCGGTAGCGGGGAATCATATCTTTAATAACACGGGTTAAAACGTGGCCAATATGTGGCTTGCCGTTAGCGGTTGGTGGACCGTCATAAAAAACATAGGGCTCGCCATCGGCTTTTTCAATTATGCTTTTTTCAAAGATTTGGTTTTCATCCCAAAATTCTTTGATTTTCTTTTCTTCTTCAACGAAATTAACGTTAGGGGAAATGTTTTTATACACTTCATCTACTCCTTCCAAAAATAAAAATGCCCTCTATCCACAATAGGATAAAGGGCATAACACTTTATAAACCACCTATTACGTAGAACTAACATTCACGGTTTTTATAACGGAAAACAACCGGACAAAGCTTACTTTTAAAAATTTTCAGCCGTCTGCTCAGGAGTGATTTAGGCAACCCAAAACTGCAGAGCTTTCACCAACCTCTGCTCGCTAAAAATTTTGTGAACGGTGCCACTTTCTCCGTCAAAGCATTTAAAGGGTATTAAATTTAAGGTTTTAAAAATTATTCGTTAACAGTAGGGATTTGTTGCTTTAAAGCAGCGCGGGTTTTACGAACTTCGCCTAGATTTGCGGTGAGACCTTCGTCTGCACGGCGCATAATATCATCAACAAAATCTTGTGCGGCTTTACGCATTTCACGGCTCTTGCCCTGTGCGTTAGCAATAATTTCAGCCGCCTTTTGTTGTGAAAGCTTAACGATTTCTTCTTGTGCTACCATTGCTTTTGCTTTTTCTTCAGCATTGCGGATAATAGCATCTGCTTCACGCTTAGCGGTGGTAATGATTTCGGCACGGTCAGCAACAATGCCTTTTGCTTGCTTAATTTCAGCAGGGATGTTAAGACGGATGTCGTCAACAACTGCACGCAATTTTTCAATGTCAACAACTGTCTTCTTGCCGGGAATTTTAATACCGCTGTCGATAACCTCGTCAAACTGTTCCAATAATTCGTCAAGTGTCATTTTTTCTTCCTCCATAAACCTTTTAAGGTATTATTTTTTTAAATTTATCCTGTCGATGATGTCCTGCATTATTGCTTCGGGTACAAAACTTGAAATATCGCCGTTCATTGAAGCAATTTGTTTAACCATGCTTGAAGAAAGGTACATATTTTGTGAAGCGGTGGTTAAAAACAGGGTTTCAACATTGGGATTTAACTTCTTATTTGCTAATGCCATTTGGAATTCATATTCAAAATCCGACATGGCACGAAGTCCTTTAATAATTGCGGTGGCACCGCAAGTGGCGGCATAGTCTGCCAATAGACCGTCGTAATGTACAACCTCAACATTCAAAAGGTCGGGTATGCATTTTTTAATCATTTCAACACGTTCGTCCGGTGTGAAGCAACTTTTTTTGTTTGTGTTATGCGCTACAACAACAATAACTTTTTCAAACATATTTGCCGCACGGGTAATAATGTCCAAATGGCCAAATGTCACAGGGTCAAAGCTGCCGGGGCAAATGGCAATACTGTTTTTCATAAATCAAAGCCCCTTTCGATAAATTGCAGCGTTTATTTTACCATAACGGTAGGTGCGATAAACCTTAAAACCGCCAATTTCTTCGGGTACGCTTACCTCGGGCGGATATTCGCAAATAATCATACCAAAATCGCTCATAAGGGGGAGCACTGCTTTAATAGCGTCGGTTAAAAAGCCTGCTGCATAGGGTGGGTCTAAAAAAACAAGGTCAAAGGTGTCACGGCTCATTGCCGCAAAGGATGAAAAATCACTTTGAATAACCTTGGCGTTATCTTCAAGACCTGTAATTTCCAAATTCTTTTTAACAAGATTTATTGAAGCACGGCTGTTATCAACAAAGACACAACTTTTGGCACCACGGCTTAATGCTTCGATACCAAGTTGGCCCGAGCCGGCAAATAAATCTAACACACGGCGGCCTTCAATATCAAATTGCAGGGCGCTGAACAATGCCTCCTTAACCTTGTCAGAGGTTGGGCGAACATCGTATGTGTCCGGCGTGACGAGGCGCTTGCCACGAGCAATACCGGTTATAACACGCATTTGAATCACCTAAAATTTAAATTAACAGGACATAATTAAACAATTATCCTATTATCACAACTATTATCTCACCAAACACCCCTTTTTGTCAATAGTTTTTTCTTATATTGCAAAAATTATATATATATATTATAATAGGCGTATGAACAAGATTTACATTTTAAGGGGCGAGGGTGACCCATACGCCTTTTTAAAAACGATGGCCGCCAAAAAATATAATAACTGTGAAATTTTAAAAACCGAAAAGGGAAAACCCTATTTTAAAAACATTTCTGACCTGTTTTTCAGCATTTCTCACACCGACTCACTTACTGTAATCGCGGTAAGTGACTGTGAGGTTGGAATTGATGCTGAAAAAATACGAAAAGCCGATTTAAGAGTGCTCCGCCGATTTTTAAAAGAGGAGTCTGATTATGTAAACGCCTGTGACTCTGACCGACGTTTTTTTGAAATTTGGACAAAAAAAGAGGCGTATTTAAAGTATAAGGGTACAGGGCTTTCGGGCGGACTTCAAAGTGTTAATGTTTTAAATTTGCCAATTAAAACCTTTGGTTTTGAAGATTATATTATTTCGGTTTGCGGTGAAAAAGAATATGAAAAAGAAAAAGTGACCTGCGTTTAACAGGTCACTTTTTGTTGTTTATTATTGGTTTTTGTTTTTATCAATACCACGCTGAATTGCTTTAATAATTTCAACAATCGGAATTACAAGGAATGCAAGGCCGATAGAAATTGCGTATGCTTTAAAGTCAAGGTGTGTGAATTCAAACATATTTGCAAGGAAGGGGATTTCAATAATTGCAGTGGTAAGAGCAAGGGATGCCACCATTGCACCGTAAAGCACCCAGTTATGTGAACCCTGAGCAAATGCCATACCTAAAACGGAGCCACGCTGTGAGCGCATATTAAAGGAGTGGAAGATTTCACACATTGACATAGTTAAGAATGCCATTGTCATACCTTCGCCGCTTGCAACGGGGTGGAAGATATCAAATACGCCGGTTTCAAGATATTCGCCAATAAAGAAAGCAGCAAGTGTAAGGATAGTAACAAGTGCGCCTTGATAGAACACGTCAAACGCCATACCGCCTGCGAAAACGCCCTCTTTACTGTCACGGGGTTTGCGCTTCATAATGTTTCTTTCGGGCTTTTCAAGACCCAAAGCTAAGGCGGGGATAGAGTCGGTCACAAGGTTTATAAAGAGAAGATGAACGGGTTTTAAAATGGTAAAGCCCAAAATTGTTGCGGTAAAGATTGAAAGCACTTCCGAAAGGTTAGAACCGAGAAGGAACTGAATTGCTTTACGGATGTTATCATAAATTCTTCTGCCTTCTGACACGGCTGAAACGATGGTAGCAAAATTATCGTCAGCAAGTACCATATCGGCAACGTTTTTGGTAACGTCGGTACCGGTAATACCCATACCAACACCAATGTCGGCACTCTTAATAGAAGGTGCGTCGTTTACACCGTCGCCTGTCATTGCGGTAATCATACCGCGGGCGCGCCAAGCGTTAACAATTCGTGTTTTGTGTTCGGGTTGAACACGTGCATAAACGCGGAATTCGGTAACGCGTTCGGCAAAATCTTCATCGCTTATTTCATCGAGTTGTGCACCTGTGATAGCGGCAGATGGGTCATCAATAATGCCAAGTTGCAAAGCGATAGCAACGGCGGTATCCTTGTGGTCACCCGTAATCATAATAGGTGTAATACCAGCACTTCTACATTCGGCAATAGCATCCTTTACTTCAGGACGGGCGGGGTCAATCATACCTGTAAGACCAATGAAAACAAGGTCGTTTTCAAGGGCTTCGGGTGCGAAATCTGCGGGGGCGTTGTCATATTTCCTTAATGCAATCGCAAGCACGCGAAGCGCCTTATCAGCCATACGCTTGTTGTCAGCCAATACCGTAGCTTTTACTTCATCAGTAAAGGGCACAACCTCGCCGTTTATAAGGGCATGAGTGCATTTATTAAGCACAACATCAGGTGCGCCTTTGGTGTATTGCACAATACCGTCAGCAGTTTCGTGAACGGTTGACATCATCTTTCTGCCCGAATCAAAGGGTGCTTCACCAATGCGGGGAGCGTTGGCTACAAGGTCGTTTTTGTTAAGACCAAGTGTGTTTGCATAGTTTACAAGTGCGGCCTCGGTCGGCTCACCTGTAACAACGCCTTCATCGTCAATTTCAGCATCACAGCAAAGTGCCATTGCTTTTGCGATAAGTTCTTCATTGTCGCCGAAGTGGTCAACAACGGTCATTTTATTTTGGGTTAAAGTACCTGTTTTGTCGGAACAAATAATTTGTGCACAAC
>JAZSNW010000035.1:0-7089 GCA_045536615.1 Acutalibacteraceae bacterium
CCTTCTCGACAGGCAAAATCGCTGACGACAAAATTGTTGAAGCAGTAAATAAGGTGTTTGATTTAAGACCATCGGCAATTATTGATGCATTACAGCTTCGCCGTCCTATTTACCGCCAAACCGCAGCTTATGGTCACATGGGTAGAACTGATATTGATTTGCCTTGGGAAAAGACCGATAAAGCAGAAGAATTAAAGGCGTTTTTAAAATAAAATATTATTGAAATTTCACCCCTTTTATGTTATAACGATTATAGAATGTCGAAACAGTAAAAATGTTTCGACAAGCCGATTTTATCGGCTTTAGCAAAATTAAATTTACGAAAATTTAATTTTGTCTATATTCATTGCAATGGGTATAGACAAATTTTCTGTGAAAATTTGTGACCAAATCAAAGATTTGGTGTCGAAATAGTGCAGATTTACACTATTTTGACTTTCGATAACCATTATAATTATTAACAAAGTAAAGGGGTGTTTTTTATGGAAAACAAGAGCAAAATTTACAATTTTACAAAAGAAAATATCGTAAAAGATTATGAGGTAATTTTTAAAAAGAAAATAGTCACTACCTTTATTAAGCTGTTTATTTTCGTGGCGTATTACGCCTTTATGGCGTGGCTTATTTCATTGGTGCCTATTGTTATATTTATCAATATAATTTCTAATATTGTTTTGGTGGTAACAGGCGTATATATTTTATGGTATTACATAAAAAACATAATTGAACTGTTTAAAAACAGAAAAGCAATTTTAAACGGCGATTACCGGGTAACAACCGAAAAGGTGGTTAACACATTTAAAAAAGAAAGACGATTAAAGTTTTTATTTTTGGGGTTATTATTAAATCCTGTTTTGGTTTTTGTTTTTATTGAGCCAATACCTTACCGTTTACTTTTTGGCGGTTTGGGTGAATATAAAATTTTAAATGGTCAGTATTACGGCAGTTCGCAAATTTACGAAATGAATGAACAAGGTGTTTTTAACCGCGCGTCAGCGGGAGATGAGCACTATTTGGTACTTTGCGGCGAAAACATTGCATTGGTTTATAACGGAAAAATGTTTGAATATAAAGAAAATGTTTAAAATACACTTGACAAATTGGTAAAATCGTGTATAATTATTGTTACAACAAAGTAGTACGTATATCGTCCTCACCCTCAGATTTCGTTTAAAAGGGTCAATAAGTTCCAAAATCACTTTGGTATTCTTATGCGTGGGCGTTATTGCGTCCACGCTTTTGTTATTTATTGTTTGGAGGTGCGTTAGCATTAGCAGTAAAGAAGTTGCTATAAACGAAGGTATTAAATTTAAGGAAGTTCGCGTTATCGCGCAGGATGGCAGTCAGTTGGGTATTGTTTCCATTGACAAAGCACTTGACGCGGCAAACAAAGCCGACCTTGATTTAGTCTGCATTTCACCAAATGCACAACCGCCTGTTTGTAAGATTATGGACTATGGCAAATATTGCTTTGAACAGGCAAAGCGCGAAAAAGAAAACAGAAAAAATCAAAAGGTTATTGAAACAAAAGAAATTCGCTTAGGTTTAAGCATCGACGTTCATGACTTTGAAACCAAAGGCAAGCAAGCAATTAAGTTTTTACAAAAGGGCGACAAGGTTAAGGTTTCTATCCGTTTCAGAGGTCGCGAAATGGGACATCCTGAAATTGGTTTAGATACAATGAAACGCTTTGCTGAATTTTGCAGCGAGGTTGCCAATGTTGAAAAACCTGCTAAATTAGAAGGACGTAATATGCTTATGTTCTTGGCTCCTATAAAAAACAAATAATTTAATAAATCATAATATGGAGGAATTACAATGCCTAAAATTAAAACACACAGTGGCGCAAAGAAACGCTTTAAGCTTACCAAAACTGGTAAAGTAAAACGTGCACATGCTTTCAAGTCACACATTCTCAACAAAAAGACTACAAAACGCAAGAGAAATCTTCGCAAGGTTGTTGTTGCTGACGTAACCAACACCGCAACCGTTAAGAAGTTAATCCCTTACAAGTAAGAATTAGTTATAAATTGGAGGTATAAGAAATGGCACGTATTAAGGGTGCGTTAGCTACACGCAAAAGAAGAAATAAAGTGTTAAAGCTTGCAAAGGGCTATTTTGGCGCTAAGTCCAAGCTTTTTAAAACTGCTAAAGAAGCAGTTATGAAATCAGGTCAATATGCATACATCGGTCGTCGTCTTAAAAAGCGCGATTTCCGTCGTCTTTGGATTACCCGTATTTCTGCTGCTTGCAAAATGAACGGTATTAACTATTCATCATTTATGAATGGTCTTAAAAAAGCTAATATTGACATCAACCGTAAGATGTTGGCTGACCTTGCAGTTAATGATGCTAAGGGCTTTGAAACCTTAGTTAAAGCTGCAAAGAAGGCATTAGAAAAGTAATTATTTCGCCCGAGGTATTTTATCTCTCGGGCGACTTTTTCATTTTTATTGAGGTGAAAAATTGATGGAAATTAAGGTTATAACCAGCAAGGATAATCCGCTTATCAAACTTGTTTGCGGTTTACAGTCATCGGCAAAAACCCGCAAAAAAGAGGGGCTTTTCGTTTTAGAAGGGCTTCGAATTTGTGATGATGCGATGTCTAATTCAATTAGGTTTGATAAACTGATTATTTCAAATTCCGCCGCAGAAAAGCACGGGGAAGAGCTATCGGCTTTTTATAAAAACGCCAATGAAATTTATAAAATTCCCGATTCGCTTTTTGCGAAAATAAGTGATACAACCTCACCGCAAGGGATAATTGCGGTTGTTAAAACACCCGAAATTCCGACGAAAATTTCCAAAAGCGGAAGATATATTGCCCTTGAAAACCTTAATGACCCATCAAATTTAGGAGCTATTTCACGCACTGCTGAAGCACTTGGGGTAAGCGGTATAATTTTGTCAAGCGACAGCGTTGACCCATATTCACCCAAATCATTAAGGGCTTCAATGGGTACCTTACTTCGCATGCCCGTTATCGTTTTAAATGATTTTGTAAGTGACCTTAAAAATTCAGGTCTTAAAACCTATGCCTGCGTTGTTGACAGAGATGCAAAATCTATTACCGATATTAAGTTTTCAGATGGTTCGGTTTTAATTATTGGTAATGAAGCAAATGGTTTAAGCGATGAAATGAAAACAAATTCTAATGAGCAAATAACCATTAAAATGTGTGGCAAGGCAGAGTCGTTAAACGCCGCAACTGCCGCCGCAATTTCAATGTGGGAAATGATGAAATAATGGAATATTATATTTGGTTACAGCTTTGTCTTGGGCAGGGCAACCGTTATGTTAATAGAATTTTTGAATCTTTTTCTGATGCAAGGGCGGTTTATTTCGCAAATTCGATTGAAAGAAGTAAACTTTTACCCAAAAGCGTTGTGGGAAAACTTGATAATTCTGTTTTAACAAAGGCAAAAGAAATTTTAGAAAAGTGCAATAATATGGGTGTTAAGGTAGTGACATTTCACAGTGAAAACTTTCCAACACCTTTAAAAGAAATTGAAAACCCACCAATTGTGCTTTATGTGAAAGGCAAACTGCCCGATTTTGAAAATACACCGTCGGTTACTATTGTAGGTCCCCGCAAGGTTAGTGAATTTGGCAAAAAGTCGGCCTATTCTTTGGGTTACCGTTTTGCCCGTTCGGGTATGACGGTGGTTAGTGGCGGTGCGGTTGGTAGTGACACCTTTGCACATATTGGCGCATTAAAGGCCGACGGTGTTACTGTTTTAGTAATGCCATGCGGCTTTTCGGTATCCTATCTTGAGGAAAACCGCGCTTTGCGTGAGCATATTGCAAACAAAGGGTGCCTTATAAGTGAATATCCACCCGATATGCCGGTTACTTCTTACACTTTTCCTGTAAGAAACCGACTTTTATCTGGTCTTACTTTGGGTACAATTTTGGTTGAGGCAGGCCAAAGAAGCGGTGCACTTATTACCGCAAACCACGCGCTTAACCAAGGTAAAGATGTTTTTGTAATTCCGGGGCTTCCTAATATGAAAGAATACAAGGGTTCGAACGCGTTACTTCGCGACGGCGCAAAGCCACTTTTAGACGCTTCCGATGTTTTTGGTGAATATATCGTCCGATTTCCTGATAAAATTAACATTGAAAAGGCATATAAGCAGGCACCAAAGCCCGAAAAAGAAAAAAATAATAAAAAAACATTGCAGATTACTCTTTCAAATTCGGCAAAAATAGTGTATAATTGTTTAGATAAGCAAAAATTTTATCCTGATGATTTAAATTCGGGACTTTCACCGTCGGATTTATTATCTGCACTGACTGAACTTGAAATGGAATTTATCATTCGTGCGCTTCCCGGCGGACAGTACGAAATTTGCAAATAACTCTAATGGAGGAATAATATGTCAAAGCTTTTAATTGTTGAGTCACCCTCTAAAATAAAAAGTATTAAGAAATATTTAGGCACAGGATACGAGGTTATGGCTTCTAAAGGTCATATTCGTGACTTACCAAAATCACGCCTTGGTGTTGACATAAATAACGATTTTCAACCGCAGTACATCAATATGGTTGAAAAGAAGGATTTAATTAAAGAACTTAAAAATGCAGTTTCAAATTGTGACGAAGTTTATCTCGCAACCGACCCTGATAGAGAAGGTGAGGCAATTTCTTGGCATTTGGCACAAATTTTGGGTCTTGATATGAACGATTTAAACCGCGTAACTTTTAACGAAATTACCAAATCGGGTGTTACAAGCGGTATGGCTGCTCCCAGAAAAATTGATATGAATTTGGTTGATGCACAACAAGCCCGTCGCGTGCTTGACCGAATTGTTGGTTATAAATTAAGCCCGTTTTTGTGGAAAAAGGTCAAAAGCGGTCTTTCAGCAGGTCGTGTGCAAACAGTTGCTTTAAAACTTGTGGTTGAACGCGAACGCGAAATTGAAAAGTTTGTGGCGGAAGAATATTGGACGGTTGAAGCCAAACTTGCCGCAGGTCGTAAAACCTTTGTTGCAAAACTTTATGGCGACCAAAACGGCAAGATTGATTTAATTGAAAATGAAGCGCACGCAAACGAAATTTTGGAAAATTTAAGTGGCGCAGAATATGTTGTTACCGATGTGAAAAAAGGTAAGCGCAACCGCCAACCCGCACCACCTTTTATTACTTCAACCCTTCAACAAGAAGCATCACGCAAACTTGGTTTTACAGGTCAGCGTACAATGCGTATTGCACAGCAACTTTATGAAGGTGTTGACATAAAGGGTCACGGCTCTACTGGTCTTATCACTTATATGCGTACCGACTCACTTCGCATTTCGGAAGAGGCAAGAGCGGCAGCAGGTAAATTTATTGGCGCTAATTACGGCAGTAAATATTTGCCATCATCACCGCGTTATTTTAAAACCAAAAATACTTCACAAGACGCGCACGAAGCAATTAGACCAACTATTATTGACTTAACTCCTGAACAGGTTAAAGATTCATTAAGCGCTGAACAATATAAACTTTATAAACTTATTTGGGAACGCTTTATTGCATCACTTATGGCGGCTTCAATTCAAGATACTGTTAATGTTGATATTACTGCAAACGGTTATTTGTTTAAAGCAAGTGGCTATTCGGTTAAGTTTGATGGCTTTACTGTTTTGTATGTTGAAGGTAAGGATGAGGACGAGGATAAGGAAAGTTCGCTTCCTGAAATGGCAAAGGACGATGTTTTAAAACTTCGTGATTTGTCACCAAACCAACACTTTACCCAACCACCCGCAAGATATGTTGAAGCAACCTTAATTAAGGCGCTTGATGAAAACGGCATTGGCCGTCCTTCAACCTATGCGCCTATAATTTCAAATATTATGAACCGCGATTATATTGTGCGCGAAAAGAAATCATTAAAACCAACTGAACTTGGCAAGGTTATTTCTGATTTAATGGTGCAATATTTCAACAAGATTTTTGATGTTAAATTTACCGCGGGATTGGAATTAAAACTTGATAAAATCGGCGTTGGAGATTTGAATTGGGTTGAAACTATTCGAGATTTTTATAATGATTTTGATAATTTCTATCAAAAAGCCGAAAGTTCACTTACAGGCAAAAGGGTGAAAGTACCTGAAGTTGAAAGCGATGTAATTTGTGACAAGTGTGGCAGAAAAATGGTTGTTAAAACAAGCCGTTTTGGCAAATTCCTTGCTTGTCCCGGTTATCCCGAATGTAAAAACACAAAACCCGTACCGGAAGATGAAATTACTCAACCTTGCCCCAAATGCGGCGCAAAACTTGTAAAGCGTCTTTCTAAAAAGGGTAATAAATTCTATGGTTGTACAAATTACCCCAACTGCGACTTTGCATCCCCGGGTATTCCCACAGGTGAAGTTTGCAAGGATTGCGGAAGTTATATTATCAACGGCATGAAGGGCAAAAAGTATTGTATGAATTCTGAATGCCCAAGCCGTGCAAAAACTAAAAAAGGAAATTAAAAAATGATGCAAATTAATGTTATTGGCGCGGGCCTTGCGGGCTGTGAGGCGGCCTATACTGCCGCAAATAACGGAATAAAGGTTAACCTTTATGAAATGAAGCCCACAAAGAAAACCCCCGCGCACAAAAACAATAACTTTGCTGAACTTGTTTGTTCCAATTCCTTAAAGGCAAATCGTGTTGATTCTGCGGCAGGTCTTTTAAAAGAGGAAATGCGGCAGTTTTCGTCCCTTTGTCTTTCTGCGGCTGACAGCTGTGCAGTTGCGGCAGGCGGCGCTTTGGCTGTTGACCGTGAAAAATTTGCTGAATATATAACTGATAAGATTAAAAATCATCCCAATATTACGGTTATAAACGAGGTTGTAACCAAAATACCCACCGACTGCGTGACGGTAATTGCAACAGGCCCTTTAACTGATGGTGATTTAGCTGATGATATTTCAAAGTTGTGTGATGGCGGTAATTTAAGTTTTTATGACGCGGCAGCACCAATTGTAACCAAGGACAGTATCGACTTTTCAAAGGTGTTTTATGCTGCCCGTTATGACAAGGGTACGGCTGACTATATTAACTGCCCAATGAACAAGGAAGAATACACCGCCTTTTATAACGAACTTATAAATGCTG
>JAZSNW010000136.1:0-9135 GCA_045536615.1 Acutalibacteraceae bacterium
GTGGTGTTGGTTATATCAAAATCGTACCCGCGTGAGGGATACCATTCGGTATAAACTCGGTTTAAAACAAAGGAAATAATGGCGTAAATATTGGCACGCAGGGCATTTTCGGGCCAGGTGGGGTAAATTTCGCTTGATGCAACATTTTTTATGTAATCGGTAAAGGGAACGGTTACATTTTGTGCGTTTGAAGTCGGCGCGCCCAAATGCACCGTTATGTTTTCAGGTATAACAGGGGTTATAATTTCCGGCATAGCATCACCTTAAAGATTATATTTTTGCGACTCGTCAAAAATTTGGGGTGTTTTGTCAATTCGCTCTTCTGCTAAAATCATATCTGACCGCTGAATCGAGGTTATACCGCTGAAAACAGGGACATTAAGGTGTATGTTTTTCAAAAAGCCGTCGGCTTCAACCATCATATTATAAAGTGAATATGGGGTTTCGGCTAAATCGGGCGACATCGAAAGATTTTTATCGGGAGCCAAAAGAGAAAACACCTTTGTTCTGCCGCTGCGGTCGGTTAAATCGCTGTCAATAACATTCATATTATCCATATCACCTGTAAAAATTGTAACTTTTGCGTTTTCAACGGGATAAAGTCCGCGAAAAGATGTAACAATACCCAAAAGTCCGCCCGTTTGTGTGTTGGGGGTTGGTGTTGAAATAGGATTTGGCGGTGTAGGTGCCGAAATATTTGGTGTGGTTTGCGCGGGGATATAACCGTTATTTTTCTTTGCTTTTTTATACATTTCAAGCATTTCATTTTTATATTTTTCAAAGATTTCATTATCCATAAAATCACCTCTTATAATTTTATGAATAAGCCCATAAAACCATACCAACTATTGAAAAAAATGTGAAATTAGGTTATAATTAACCCATCTTATTTTAGTAGGTGTTTTTAATGACAATTTTAGATAACGGCACATTAAGGGTTGAAATTGATAAAATCGGCGCCGAAATTCGCAGTGTCTTAAAAGACGGTAAAAACCGTATGTGGTTAGGTGACGAAAAATATTGGTCGGGTGTTGCACCAATTTTGTTTCCAATTTGCGGCGGTATGCCAAATGGCAAATACACCTATAAGGGTGAAACTTACGAAATGCAAAAGCACGGCTTTGCAAGAAAAATGCCTTTTGAGGTTGAAGCCACATCTGACGATACTGCAACCTTTATGCTTTCTTCTAACCTAGAAACCTTAAAAAATTACCCTTGGAAATTTGAATTTCGTGTAAAATACACCCTTGTGGGTGACAAAATAAAGGTTGAATATTTTGTTTTGAATAAGTCAGACAATACAATGTATTATTCTATCGGTGCGCACGAGGCATACAACTGTCCCGAGGGTATCGAAGCGTATGACATAGTGTTTGAAAAGGCAGAAGATTTAAAAACCTATCGTTTAGAAGGACTGGCTTTATCGGGTGAAACACAAACGATTTTAAACAATGCGAAAGGTCTTCCTTTAAAGGAAGAATATTTTCAAGATGATGCCTTGATTTTTAAAAATATCAAATCAAAAAAAGCATCGCTTGTAAACCGCGCAACAGGACAAGAAACTGTTGTTTCGTTCCCTGAATTTCCGTATCTTCTTTTGTGGCATCCTGTTGGCGCACCATTTATGTGTATCGAACCATGGTGTGGCATACCCTCCACAAAAGGCGACAGCATTGATATAACCGAAAAAGAAGGCATAATAGCACTTGAAAGCCAAAGCGAAAAAGTGCATATGCATATAGTAGAGTTTAAATAATAAATAAAACCCTTGAGAAAATTCTCAAGGGTTTTATTTTTAATCTATATCTTTTCCGCAGCAGCGTTTATATTTTTTGCCGCTGCCACAAGGGCAGAGAGCATTTTTACCAACAGCACCCTTACCTTTTACGGTGTTGGGCTTATTGTCGGCGTTTGATTCCTCGGCAACCTTTTCACGCTTAACCTCATCATCGCGGCGAACGCGAACGGTCATAACCAATTTTGCGGTTTGTTCGCGAATGGCGGTGGTCATTGCATCAAACATATCGTAACTGTCGTTGCGATATTCAACAACAGGGTCGTGCTGACCGTAACCACGAAGACCTATACCTTGGCGTAATTGGTCCATAGCGTCAATGTGGTCCATCCAGTTGGTATCAACCGACCTTAGCAACATTACACGTTCAACTTCGCGCATCATATCTTCGCCAAGTTCTTTTTCACGTGCTTCATAAATGGTTTTTGCGCGGTCTTTAAGCATATTGACAATATCTTCTTTGTCGGTGTTTGAAAGTTCCGCCGCGGTATAGTTAAAATCAGTTGGGGTTGTGAGCCAACCCATAAAATAATCGCGAAGGGCTTTTAAATCCCAATCATCACGAATGGGGGCTGAAAGGAACATATCGCAATAAACTTGGATAGTTTGTTCCACCATATTAAACACGGTGTTTTTAATATTTTCGCCGTCGAGCACTTTATTACGCTGGGTGTAAATAAGCTCACGCTGTTTATTCATTACATCGTCATACTGAAGGGTGTTTTTACGGATGGCAAAGTTAATGCCTTCCTTCTTCTTTTGAGCACCTTCAATAGTTTTTGAAAGCATACCGCTTTCAAGCGGCATATCCTCATCCACACGCATTGTGTCCATAAGCATTGAAATTCTTTCGCCGCCGAAAAGTCGCATAAGGTCATCTTCAAGAGATACGAAAAATTGGGTTTCACCATTATCACCCTATCAACCCACACAACCACGAAGCTGGTTGTCAATACGGCGTGAATCGTGGCGTTCGGTACCTATAATACAAAGACCGCCTGCCTGTCGTACTGCCTCGGCTTCGGGGGCAATTTCAGCTTTAAATTGGTTATAATATTCAGTATATTTTGCACGGGCTGCCAAAATGTCGGGGTCTTCGGTTTCGGCAAAGCCGGTGGCTTCGACAATCATTTCTTCGCTTAAACCATCGTGGCGCAAAGCCGATTTTGCCAAATATTCAGCATTACCGCCAAGCATAATGTCAGTACCACGACCTGTCATATTGGGGGGAATGGTAACAGCTCCTAATTTACCTGCTTGAGCAATGATTTCGGCCTCTTTTTCGTGGTGTTTTGCATTTAAAACATTGTGTTTAATACCACGCTTTTTAAGAAGAGCCGACAAAAGCTCAGACTTTTCAATGGTGATTGTACCCACAAGAACGGGTTGTCCTTTTTGGTGACAGGCAATAATCTTGGCAATAACCGCCATAAACTTTGCTTTTTCGGTTTTATAAACCACATCGTTTTGGTCGATACGGGCAATGGGTTTGTTTGTGGGGATTTCAATAACGTCTAACTTATAAATTTCTTGAAATTCGGCTTCTTCGGTCATAGCAGTACCGGTCATACCCGAAAGTTTATTATAAAGTCGGAAAAAGTTTTGGAAAGTGATGGTTGCAAGTGTTTTTGATTCTTTGGCAACCTTAACACCTTCTTTTGCTTCAATGGCTTGGTGCAAACCTTCGTTATAACGGCGGCCATACATTAAACGGCCGGTAAATTCGTCAACAATAATAACCTCGCCGTCTTTAACAACATAATCAACATCACGCTTCATAATACCATGAGCGCGAATAGCTTGGTTTATATGGTGGGCAATGGCAATATTTTCACTGTCGTTAAGATTTTCAATATTGAAATATTCTTCAACCTTTTTAACACCATCGGGGGTTAAAACTGCAGTTTTTGCCTTTTCGTCAACAACATAATCACCGTCATAATTAGTGTCAAGGTCGCTTGCCTTGTCGTCCATTTCCTTAACTTTAAACATTTTAAGTGAACGCGCCAAACGGTTTGCGGCTTCGTAAAGGTCGGTCGATTTGTCACTTTGCCCCGAAATAATAAGGGGGGTTCTTGCTTCGTCAACTAAAATTGAGTCAACTTCATCGACAATGGCGAAATTATGTTTGCGTTGAACTTTTTGTTCTTTATAAAGCACCATATTATCACGCAAATAATCAAAACCAAGTTCGTTATTGGTGCAATAGGTAATGTCGGCGTTATATGCTTCTTGCTTTTCTTCCTTAGTCATACCGTGGGTTACAAGACCAACTGAAAGACCCATAAATTTATAAAGTTTGCCCATCCATTCGCTGTCACGCTTTGCAAGATAATCGTTAACAGTTACAATGTGCACACCTTTTCCTGAAAGGGCGTTTAAATATGCGGGCAAGGTTGCAACCAAAGTTTTACCTTCACCTGTTTTCATTTCGGCAATACGGCCTTGGTGCAAAATAATACCGCCGATAATCTGCACAGGGAAGTGGCGCATTGAAAGTACACGGTCGCCCGCTTCTCGGCAAGTGGCAAATGCCTCAGGCAAAATGTCGTCAAGAGTTTCACCCAATGCAAGTCTTTCTTTAAATTCGTTGGTTTTAGCACGCAACTGTTCATCGGTTAATGCTTTGTACTCTTCCTCCAAAGCCAAAACCTTTGTTTGCAGCGGCATAATTCTTTTAAGTTCCTTTTGGCTGTAATTGCCAAAAAGTGCTGAAATCAAGCTCATTTTAATACCTCGTTGGTTAGTTTTTAAGTATTATATCAAATTAAAGCTAAAAATTTTAAAATTATTTGTAAACAATCTTTTTGCCTTTAATTTTAAGACCGTCTGATACCGAAGCGGTGTTATCTTTTTTAATGAATACAGCTTCATATTTTGGGGTTTGGTTTATAAATGATTTGGCCGTTTCTTCGCCTAAAAGCATACAAACGGTGGATAAAACATCACACTCGGCAGCACTTTCACCCAAAACGGTAACACCCGCTAAATCGTTATCGACAGGCATACCTGTTGAAGAATTTAAGATGTGGTGATATGTAACACCGTTTTCTTTAAAGTAGTGGCGGTAAATGCTATTTGTCACAGCAGATTTATTTTTAAATTTTACGGTAAACATTGTGTCAAAACTGCCGGGCTTTTTAATTTCAAAGGAATATGCCCTGCCAAAAGCCAAAACATTACCGTTAAAATCAACCACACCGTTTTTGGCACCGTTTTGTTTAAGATACCGTACTGCTTTATCGGCAATATATCCTGTTTTAATGCTTGAAAGCTCAATCTCGGTGTTATGCAAATCAACTAATTTACCCTTAATTTCAATGCGGTCATAACCAACCTTGTAAAGCTTTTTCTTAATTTGCTCCTCGGTGGGTGCAGCTTGCTCTTCAAAATTGTAAAGACTGCTGATTGGCTCCAAGGTGATATCATATTTACCGCCCGTTGCTTGACAGTAATAAAGCGCAAGGGACAAAACGTCCAGCGTTTCACGGGATAATTCCATCGTGTCGTGGGCGTTTAGCATTGAAATCTCACTATCGGGATAGTTTTGTGTTAAAAGCTTTTCGCTTTCAAGGCACACCTCAAAAGCACCGTTAAGTGTTTTTTCATCGCAGTCAGCAGTGATACTATAGGTGGTGTCAAGGCATTCCTTTGTGTTTTTGATTTGCTCTTTTTTACATCCGCAGAGCAACATTAGCGGGATGAGTGTAATTATAAATAATTTTTTCATAATATATTATTATACAATGTAATTACTTCTTTGTAAACACGATTTTAAAAATTAAAGTTTAAAAAATAAAAATAAAACCTCATTTTCGCGACATAATAGTCATAAAGGGAGGTTTTTAAAATGCAAAATAATTCAGTAATGACATTTATGAAGGGCGTAGGTGCCGGTATGCTTGCAGGCGCTGCGGCTGTTACAGTTGGTAAAATGATGCTTAAGGACAATAAAAACATTGAAAAAGGCGGAGCAAAGCTTTTAAAGGCCGCAGGCGAAATGGTTGAGGGCTTTCAGACAATGTTTCATTAAATGCGTAATTCGTAATTGTACAAATTATAATTTAAAAACAAAAAACGCGGTAGAAATACCGCGTTTTTTAGTTTAATCTTCTACAACAACTGTTCCGTCTTCCTCAATGGTAATTTTCATACCGTCTTTTACATAGTTTATAAATTCATCGCCAAGGCAGTCGATAACAGGCATAGTCATATCCTCAACCCAAACATCAGCAAGCACAGCACCTGCTGCCGCAAGAGAATCGATATGGTTTGCAAAAAGCATACAAGCGGGGTTTTTCTTCATAGCGCAAGCACAGTAAAGCACCAAGCCGCCTGTGGTCGAGACAATAGTTTGTGGCAAGCAAAGCGCCTTGTTTATAAGGGGTTTGCCGTAAAGGTCGGCGTTGTTTTGGTCGCCGCATTTAACCTGCTTGTCACCAAATTGAAGTGCCATTTGAAAAGACGCCAAAGTGTTAAAGCCCTCGGTTGAAACAACGGCCTCGGCGCTAACGGTACCGGGGGTAACAATTCTTCCTTTAAACTTTTTCATTTCTTATTTACCTCCCTTTGTGATAGCGTTTAAAATTTCGTCATCGGTGTAATAACGCGCACTGGTATAGGTGCGAAGTTTGTTTGATGAGGTTATAACAGGCATTGTTTTGCAAAGCGGGTTATTCATATACATAAGTGGGCAAATGTAAGAGGTAATAACACCTGTGGCTTTAAGGCGTGCGGCATATTCGGTTTTGTTAAATGCCTCTAAAACCTTGGGGGCTGCGGTGAAAACGGTGGGTATAAGCACCTTTTTATTGCCGTTTTCTTTTAATGCGGCTTCAATCTTGTCGGTCCAACTTTTAAGTTGTTCCAAGCTCATGTGGGGGCAACCCATAAAGCAAAGTTTTGGTTTAGCATCGGGGTTTTTCCACATTACAGGGTAGTTTGCTTTTACTCTTTCAAGTTCGGCATCATCAATGATATATTCCTTTGCACCTTCTACAATAAGGTCTTTGCCTGATTCAACTGCTTCGGGGGTAAGGTTTTCAATGTGGTAAAGACCAACCGCGCCGTTTGAAGCGGTAGCGGCACCAAAATCTTTAAGATATGTACAAGCCGCATCGTCAAGTTCATTACCAAGCCATTTGTCAAGACCAACAACATAAGGCACATCTTCCATAACTTTCATACCAATGGCCGAGCCAAGAAGTTGTGCTTCGGGCTTTTTGGTGGTTTCAATTTTTACAACCCAAGTAGCTTTTCTGCCTTCATCGGTTAGTAAACCGAAATAAGGCACATAACCAACTATAGAACCCATAATGTCTAAAATACCGCTGTTTCGGTTGCACCTAGCACCTAAAACCGAGTTTGCATAAACAACGGCCGAAGATTCAGCCCAGCTTAAAACATCGTCCTTTTTGGGCTTGTTACCAACTTCATCCATATAGCAGGCGCAGGTGAAAGCGTTTTCATCAATAAGACCAAGTTTGTGAAGTTGCTTTTCATAAAAATCTTGCTTGGTGTACATAAAATTTTTGAAAACAAAGTTTTGCAAAAAGTTTGCGGGCACATTATCGTCAAGTGGACGTGGGTCAACCGAAAACTTTTGGCCAGATGCCACATCAGCGTCCAAAATTTGTTGCATAAGGTCATAAACGGGTGACATAACCTTTAAACCGAAAGAGGTTACAAGGTGGTTATATTTTGATGTAATGGGAACAAGTTTTTCGGCTTCGAAAGCGTCACCATACATAACCAAAGTTTTCATAACTTTAGCCAAAGTTTCGCCTTTTTCGCCGTTTAAAATTGCTTGTTGCTCAGCAGTAAGTTTCATTAAAATCACTCCTTATTTATATCCGTCGCAAAGCGACACATAAACTATTCACTTTTCACTATTCACTGAAAATATAATCCACGTGGATTATATTTTCATACAAACATCCCACGCACCCCAAATAACTGTGCGGAGATTGCCAACATTTGCTGCGTCACCAATAACATGCACCTTGCCACCCTTTTTAGCAACAGGTGTTGGGTTATAACCAACCGACATAATAACGCTGTCACAAGCAATGTCAAACTGCTTGCCATCCTTGTCGGTAACGGTGATGCTGCCATCGTTAATAGAGTTAAGCTTGGTTTCCAAATGAACGGGAACGCTGTTGGTTTTAAAGAAATCACGAAGAAAGCTTGTGTTTGCAAGGCAAATACCCGGTGTTGTGATAAGGTCGTCCTGCATTTCAATAACGGTTGGCTTTTTGCCCTTTAAATAAAGGTCATAAGCAATTTCACAGCCGGTAAGACCGCCACCGATAATTGCAACATTTTCGCCAACTTCCTTTTTGCCTAAAAGATAATCAACTGCTTCAATGGTGGTTTCAATATTTTTAATCGGAATATTTTTAGCCACAGCACCGGTTGCAACAATAATTTCATCGGCATTAAGTGATTTTACATCTTTAATTTCGGTATTTAATTTAATATCAATAGGATATTTAGAAAGCTCGCGAACATACCAAGCAATGAGCGCCTTGTCCTTTTCCTTAAAATCAGGGGCAGCCGCTGCAATAAACACGCCGCCGAGTTTATCGGTCTTTTCATAAAGGGTTACCTTGTGGCCGCGCTCGGCACAAACAAGTGCTGCCTCCATACCGCCGATACCGCCACCGATAACGGCAATATTCTTAACCTTTTTAGCGGGTGTAAGCTTATATTTTTTAGACTGCATTGTCTTGGGGTTTAAAGCGCAACGGGCAAGACCCATTGTGTCGGTAAGGTCTTGTGTGTTTGCGTGACCTTTTGATGACGAGAAGTTAAAGCAACCTGCGTGACAGCAAATGCATGGCTTAATGTCTTCAAGGCGGTCTTCAAGCATTTTTGTAATCCATTCGGGGTCGGTAAGGAACTGACGAGCAACACCAACGGCATCAATTTTACCCTCTTTAACTGCATTGGCACCAATATCGGGCTCCATCCTGCCTGCACAAACAACAGGGATATCAACAAACTTTTTAATGTGTGAAACATCTTCTAAATTGCAGTTTTGGGGCATATACATTGGCGGATGCGCCCAATACCACGAGTCGTATGTACCATTGTCGGCGTTAAGCATATCATAGCCCGCATCTTGCAAATATTTAGCGGCTTTTTCACTTTCGGCCATATTTCGACCAACCTCGACATAATCCTCACCCGGCATTGCGCCCTCGCAAAAGCCCTTCATTTTGCTTTCTACCGAATAACGAAGCGATACAGGGAAGTCGTTGCCGCATTCGGCTTTAATTGCTTTAACAATTTCAGCTGCAAAGCGATAGCGATTTTCAAAGCTACCGCCGTATTCGTCG
>JAZSNW010000074.1:0-7475 GCA_045536615.1 Acutalibacteraceae bacterium
TAAAGTACCTGTTTTGTCGGAACAAATAATTTGTGCACAACCAAGTGTTTCAACTGCGGTAAGTTTACGGATAATGGCGTCTTTCTTTGACATATTTGTAACGCCGATAGAAAGCACGATGGTAACAACTGCGGCAAGACCTTCGGGTATAGCGGCAACTGCAAGAGATACTGCAACCATAAAGCTTTCAAGGAAAATGCCAAGTGTTAAGCCGGTGCCCAAAAGTGCAGTAATTACTTGGAAGCCAAGGAGTACAACACAAATACCAAGCACCAAGAAAGTAAGAATTTTTGAAAGTTGTGAAAGTTTGATTTGAAGAGGTGTTTGACCTTCTTCTGCTTTAGCGATAGCGTCAGCAATTTTGCCCATTTCAGTGTCCATACCGGTGGCAACTACAACCGCTTTACCACGGCCATAAACGACGGTAGAGCCCATATAAGCCATATTTTTGCGGTCGCCAAGGGGGACTTCATCATTTTCACCGCCGTTTAAAAGACCGATAAGCTTGTCAACAGGTACAGATTCACCGGTTAAAGCGGCTTCTTCAATCTTCATACTTGCACATTCAAAAATGCGGCAGTCGGCGGGAACAGCGTCACCAGCTTCTAAAATAACAACGTCGCCGATAACAAGGTCTTCACTTCTGACCGAAACAAGCTTGCCGTCGCGAAGAACTTTGGAAGTTGCGGCGCTCATTTCTTGAAGTGCTTCGATAGCGGCTTCGGCTTTGCTTTCTTGCACAACGCCCAAAACGGTGTTGATAACAACAACCACCATAATAATTACGGTGTCGGTTGGGAAAACAAAATGAAAACTACCGTGTTCAAACCATTCGGTAATTGCCGAAATAATAGCGGCAATTATAAGAATAATTATCATTGGGTCTGAAAGTTGTTCCAAAACACGTTGGAGCATAGTTTTCTTTTTGCCTTCATCGAGTTTGTTTTTGCCATACTGTTGGAGGCGGGAATTTGCTTCGGATGATGTAAGGCCATTGACTGTACTGCCAATGTGACTGAATACATCCTCAATTTTTTGAAGATAATACTTCATTTTTTCATTACTCCTTTTAAAAGTATTATTTATTATGCGCCATTTTTCAAAAAAAGAAAGACTTATCCGCATTAAACAGATAAGTCTTGTCATTTAATACGAAGCCAGGAATTTTTCCGAATGTTGAACTTCGCAGCACTAAAACAGTTAAGATTTTAGTGTTGACTACTCCCTTATTAAGGTAATATTACCACATATTGTTAAAATTTGCAAGGGTTAAATAAGCAATAAAGTAAATTTATTTGTTATAATATTCTTCCGCGTTTTAACGAGTCATTGCCGAATTTTTTTCTAACCGACCAAATAGAATCTTCAATTTGGTCGCTCTTTTTTTCGTTTTTGCCTTCGTCGAACATATCAATTTGTTCGGCACAGGTTTCACCCTTTAAGCCGATAGCACGAATACCGACCGAACGCAAAGGTTCTGAAAAGTGGTAATTTTCTTTAAACAAATCAAACCCCCGTTTAGCAAGGGTTAGGGATGAATTTGTGCCCTTTTGAAAGGTTTTGCTGAATTCTTTAACGCTTAATGAAGCGGTGCGGATGTGAACCTGCACACCAAAAGAATATAAATTGTGTTGGCGCAAGGTTTCGCAAATAGATTCTGAAAATGACAAAAATGCCGACCAAACTTGGTCGTTTGTTTCAAAATCTTTGCCTGTGGTGGTCGATTTGCCAACACTTTTTGGTTTTGAATCGCGGGTTATGGGGATTACGGGTGAATCATCTAACCCTAATGCATATTTTTTAAGGTCGTTACCGTTTTTGCCAAGTATTCGGTTAAGGGTTTTGTCATCACAAAGGGTAATGTCACCAATGGTAGAAACACCAATTCCGTGAAGTTTGTCGGCGGTGCGTTTGCCCACAAATAAAAGGTCCGAAATCGGCAAAGGCCACACCTTTTCTTTAAAGTTTTCTTTTGAAATAACGGTTGTGGCATCGGGCTTTTTCATATCCGAGCCAAGTTTTGCAAAAACTTTGTTAAAACTGACACCAACAGAAATAGTAAGCCCAAGTTCGCGTTTAATATCGTTTCTAATTTTGTTTGCAATTTCAAAACCGTCGCCAAAAAGCACCGTACTGCCCGTAACATCAAGCCAACATTCGTCAATGCCGAAAGGTTCAACCATATCGGTATATCTTTCATAAATTTGCCGCGCTTTTTTAGAATATTTTTCATATTCATTGTAAAGTGGGGGAAGTGTGACTAAATTTGGGCACTTTCGTTTGGCTTCAAAAATTGCTTCGGCCGTCTTAACACCATAACTTTTGGCAATATTATTTTTTGCAAGTATAATGCCGTGGCGGTTTTCACTGTCACCGCAAACGGCAACCGGCAAATCCTTTAAAGTGGGGTTAAAAAGAAGCGAAACCGACGCAAAAAAATTATTAAGGTCGCAATGCAAAATAATTCTGTCAGCCAAATTTAACCCTCCTTTTAGAACATCCGTTCAATAGCATTATACATCCAAAATTTCAAAATGTAAAGGTTTAAATTCTTCCAACGCTTTTTTGTGAAAACGCTCGGTTTGGCGTTTGCTGTAATTTATAAGACAGGAAACTTCCAAAAGATTTTTTCCGCAAATATATTTTAAAAACAAAACCTCTCGCAAAATGTCGTTTGAAACCGAATAAATGTCATTTTCAATATTTCGGCGCACGGTTTCACAGTTTTTTATATCATTTAAATATTCTTTTGTTCTTTCGGGGTTTTGTGTAATCATTTCATTAAGGCGGTTTATTTTGTTTTGCTGTGTGCGATAAAGTTTTAAATATTCTTTTTTAATTTGCATTTTTTAATCTCCTCTAATTTTGGTTTTATATGCGCCACATATTGACCATAACTGTATTTGGTATTGTGTTGTTTGTTATATTGGTCAACTTCCCGCAAAAATTTGTAAATAGCGCTGTCGTTTACCTGCTTTTTGTGTTTATATTCCGCTTTATGTAATTTTTCAAAACGAATTTTGCACCTGTCACTGCAAAATTCACCTTGCTTTTCAATAATTCGCGCACCACAGCACCGGCAGTGTGTTGTTTTAACTTCCTCAAAATTTGTTGCTTGGCAAAACGGGCACAAATATAACCTTTCAAATGGGGGAAAATTTAATCGGTGTGTTTCGGTTTTTAAAATTGGGTTTTCAAATCTTTTGTTGCATGATTTACAATAATACATATTTTCACTCTTTCGCTTGACATTTACGAAATAAAGTATTATAATGAATAAAAATTACTGAATTTCGTACACTATCGTGATTATATTACGTAATTCAGTAAAAGTCAAGTAAAAATTACGAAATTTCGTAAAATGGAGATAAAATATGGTTTTTGTATATGATTTAATTGAAGAACTTTGCAAAAATAAAGGCATTACGGTTACTGCTCTTTGTCGTGAATGTAATATACCGCGTTCATCCCTGACCGATTATAAAAAGGGCAGAATTAAAAGTCTTTCAACCGACACGCTTTGCAAAATTGCCGATTATTTTGATGTTAGTGTAGGTTTTCTTTGCGGGGAAGAGCAAATTGCGTTAAGCGATGAAGCGGTCAAGGCGGCCCTTTTTGGTGAAGATTTTAAGGTGAGCGACGAAATGTGGCGTGAACTTTGCCACTATGCCGAATTTTTAAAACAAAAATACAGCAAAAAATAAAGAAAAGCCGTACTAAACAGTACGGCTTTTAAAATTTATAAAGATTATATTGAATATTTAGCTATGTATTTATCAAATTCTTCCATAAATCTTTGATTTGAGGTGGATTTTATAGAATTTAGATATTTATGTGCATCAAGCTTGTCCCCTGAAAGCTGCATGGTATAAACTGCGATGTTTGAACAATGGTCTGACACACGTTCAAAGTTTGTAAGCAAATCGGTGAATATAAAGCCAAGTTCAATAGTACAATCGTTTGCTTGCAGTCTTTCAATATGAAGTGCTTTAAGGTTATCGTTAAGTTTATCAATAACCTGTTCAAGCGGTTCAATGTGTGAAGCAATTTCAGCATTATCTTTTTGGAAGGAAGTAACCGTTAAATCAACAATTTCGTTAATTGCGGAAGATACAACCGAAAGCTCGTGCAATGCTTTATCGGAAAAGCGAATACCCTTTTGATGCATTTCCTCTGCAAGCTTACAAATGTTTAAAGCGTGGTCGCTAATACGTTCATAATCACCGATAGAGTGTAGCATACGGGCAACTGCGTGGGAGTCGGTTTTTGAGAGGTTATTACTGCTAATTCGCACTAAATAAGTGCCAAGCCTGTCCTCATACTTATCGGTAAGGGTTTCGAACTCGACAAGGTGTTGTGCGTTTGCTTCATCGTATTTGTCTAACAATTTGATAGATGTAGAGATTGCCTCTTTTGAATATTCTGCCATTTCGTTTGCTAAACGGTGACATTCTGAAATAGCAAGTGGGGAATTGTTGAAGATACGCTCGTCCAAAAATACGGTATGGGTTTCTTCATCCTTGTCCTTAACAACCCAAACACAGAATTTAATAAGCAATTTTTTGATAGGCAACAAAGCAATTGTGTTTATTGCATTAAATAATGTGTGTATAACTGCAACGCCCACCATTGCGATTTCAGCACCTAAAATGTTTACGCCAAAGGCACGCATTATATACATAATGATCATACATAAAATCGAACCGAAAACATTAACGCCAAAGTGCATTACAACAACGCGTTTTGCGTTTTTGCTTGTTCCAATAGCCGAAATGAGCGCTGTAACACAAGTACCAATATTTGCACCAAGCACTAACGGAATTGCCATTTCCCAGGTTATACCGCCTGAAAGGGCTAATGCCTGTACAATACCGATTGTAGCGGCGGATGACTGAATAACACCTGTAAATGCGGTGGAAACCAAAAGTGCAATAATTGGGCTTTTAAGTGTGGCTAAAAATGTGTCAAACCCGTCAAGAGTACGGACAGATGCCATTGAATCACTCATAAGGTCCATACCGCAAATTAAAATTGAAAAGCCGATAAAAATATTTCCAAGTTGTTTTTTCTTATCGCTTTTGGAAAACATTTGCATTACTATACCAATACCGGCAAGTAAGGGGGCAAATGTAGATGGATTTAAAAGTGTTATAAAGAAGTTACCCTGAAGCCCCGCAAGACTTAACAGCCAAGCGGTGAGAGTCGTGCCGACATTGGAGCCCATTATCATACCGAAGGTGTTTGCAAAATTCATAATGCCTGAATTCACAAGACCGACAAGCATAACGGTAAAGGCGGAGGAGGACTGTATGGCAATCGTAACACCTGCACCAAGGAAAAAACCTAAAAAGTCGTTTGCAGTGACCTTTTTCATGGTTTTTTCAAGCTTGCCGCCTGCCATTGTTTCAAGCCCGCCTGACATTACGTTCATACCAAACAAGAAGAACACAAGCCCGCCAATAAGCATAACAATCATATTGAAAATAGTTTCCATATAAGTTCTCCCTTAAAACTCAACAGCTGCCTCGATATATGATTTGAGTTCAGCAATAGGAATTCGCTTTTGTTCCATTGTGTCGCGGTCACGAACGGTTACACAACCATCTTCAACCGATTCAAAGTCATAAGTGATACAGATAGGTGTTCCAATTTCATCTTCGCGGCGATAACGCTTACCGATAGAGCCGGCATCGTCAAAGTCAACATTAAAGTATTTTGAAAGCTCGGTGTAAATTTCGCCCGCTTTGTCAGACAATTTTTTAGAAAGGGGAAGCACAGCGGCTTTGAAAGGAGCAAGTGCGGGGTGCAAACGAAGAACAACACGGGTGTCGCCCTTTTCGTCGGTTTCTTCATCATAGGCGTTGCAGAAGAATGCCAAAAGCACACGGTCAGCACCAAGGGATGGTTCGATTACATAAGGCACATATTTTTCGTTGGTTTCGGGGTCGAAATATTCCATACTTTCGCCCGAATGGTTAGCGTGCTGGGTTAAGTCGTAATCGGTACGGTCAGCAACGCCCCAAAGTTCGCCCCAACCAAACGGGAATAAAAATTCAAAGTCGGTTGTAGCTTTTGAATAGAAGCAAAGTTCGTCTTTGTCGTGGTCGCGAAGGCGAAGTGATTTTTCGTCCATACCCAAATTTAAAAGCCAGTCACGGCAATAACCGCGCCAGAATTCAAACCATTCCAAATCGGTGCCGGGTTTGCAGAAAAATTCAAGCTCCATCTGTTCAAATTCGCGTGTACGGAAAATAAAGTTACCCGGTGTGATTTCGTTGCGGAATGATTTACCAATTTGACCAACACCGAAAGGAACTTTTTTGCGGGTTGTTCTTGCAATGTTTTTAAAGTTTACAAAAATACCCTGTGCGGTTTCAGGGCGAAGATAAAGGGTAGAGGTGCTATCCTCAGTTACGCCTTGGAAGGTTTTAAACATAAGATTAAATTTTCTAATGTCGGTAAAATCGTGCGAGCCACAGTCAGGGCAACCGATTTGGTGTTCTTTAATATATTCAGCCATTTCGCTGTCGCTCATAGCGGCAGGGTTGTCAGAAAGGCCGTTTTGTGCCACATAATCTTCAATAAGTTTATCGGCGCGGTGGCGGGTTTTACAGTTTTTACAGTCCATAAGTGGGTCCGAAAAGCCGCCAAGGTGACCTGATGCAACCCAAGTTTCAGGGTTCATAATAATTGCGCTGTCAAGGCCAACATTGTAAGGACATTCCTGTACAAACTTTTTCCACCAAGCTTTTTTAATGTTGTTTTTAAGCTCAACACCCAAGGGGCCATAGTCCCAAGAATTTGCAAGGCCGCCGTAAATTTCACTGCCTGCAAATACAAAACCGCGTCCTTTAGCAAGGGCAACAACGGTGTCCATATTCTTCATTGAATTTTCCATTATTTTATCCTCCGATAAAGCCAAATTTCTACGAATACTATGTTACCAAAAAAGTGCATAAAAGTCAATGCTTGACATATTTTATTATATGGTCTATACTGTTAATGTTAGAATTTTAAAGCAAATTATTGCTATTATCATAGAAAAGGAGCAGCAAAATGTCCGAAAATTTTATTTCTTATAAAGGCAAACCCTTGGTTAGATGCAAAAATGAAATTTATTACGGCGATATGACCGAAGCGTTTGTTATTAAATTTACAATCTTGTCAGAAGATAATGATGGTGAGCCCAACAAAATAAAGGTTAATCTTTTGAAAAGCGATACAACCTTAAGCGATAAGGACCGCGTTGTTAAAGAAACCACCAAGGACACAATGTTTGAAGCACTTGACTTTGGCTTTGTTTGGCTTGAAAGAGCATTAAAATCATAAAATAAAAACCGACCTTAAAGGTCGGTTTTTTTATTGTATAACGAAAACCACGCGATAGTCGCGTGGTTCAGTGAAGGTTAACCGATGAACAAAACAAAATCCTCCATTTGTGTTATTATAGCAGTGACCTGCCAGTCAAGCTAAAA
>JAZSNW010000134.1:0-13953 GCA_045536615.1 Acutalibacteraceae bacterium
TACACAAGCGGGGTCAATGTCATAGCCCTGTGCCCTAAATTCAACATTTTTTAAAATTAAATCTTGTGCGCGGGTGCGTTCGTCCATCCAAATTTTGCTGTCTAAAAAGCCAAAGCGTTCAGCAGCGAAATAGCGGCGAAGGCCGGGGGCGGTTTTGGTTGCCATAAGGGCCGACTCAATTAAAATTGTACCACTTCCGCAAAATGGGTCAAAAAGTTGTGTATCGGGGTAAATTCGGGCCAAATCACACATTGCCGCCGCCAAGGTTTCTTTAAGCGGTGCATCGTTTGAATTGCGGCGATACCCTCTCTTATGAAGCCCGTCACCGCTTGTGTCAATCATCATTGTAACAAGATTTTTGTGAATAGAAAAACGGATTTTATATTCACAACCCGTTTCGGCAAAAATGTTGATATGATAACGCATTTTAAGGCGCTCAACAATGGCTTTTTTAATAATTGACTGACAGTCAGGTATGCTGAAAAGTTGTGAATTTATGCTCCAACCATTAACGGGAAAAGCATCATCTTTACCGATATAATCTTCCCACGGAAGTGCTTTTACACCGTCAAAAAGTTCGGTAAAGGTAGTGGCTTCAAATTCGCCAACATTTATCATAATTCTCTCACTAAAGCGAGAGCATATATTAGCACGAGCTAACATATTTTCTTCACCGCTTAAAAGCACACGGCCGTTTTCGGCAATCACATCCTCAAACCCCATTCGGCGAAATTCATCAGCAGCTATGCTTTCCACCCCAAAAAGACATGGGGCAACTAAATTTATTTTGCTCATATTTTAAACCTCAAAAAAGGCGAAACCTTGCCGTTTCGCCCGTTAAATTTATCTTGTTCTTCTTTTGGTGCGATTGGCTTCAGGATTTTTTCTCTTTAAATCCGAAAACTTTTCATCGCTTGTCTGCTTAAAGCGGTTCATCATTTCTTCAAAGCTTGCAGGTTCCTGCTTTTTAGGTGTCCAAGTAAATGAATTAGGTGCAGGTCTTTGTGCTTCGGTCGGACGACGCTCCTGTCTTGGACGGCGCGGTGCGGCTTCAGTTTTTTCGGGCTCTAACGCGCGTTTAATGCTTAAACTGATTTTTCCGTCATCGTTGACATTCATAACCTTTGCTTTAACAACATCGCCAACCTTAAAAAGTTCTGAAATGTCGTTAATATAAGTACGGGAAACCTCTGAAATATGTACCATTCCCGATTTGCCGTTGCCTAAATCCACAAATACACCAAAATTAGTTATTCCGGTAATTTTGCCTTCCACAATTTCTCCCACAGTGAGCTGCTGCATCTAAATTATTATCCCCCTAAATTTTTGCCTAATTGCCCGAAATGTCAACAAATATCTGTTCATCAGAATAGATATAGCCAAGTCTTTCACGGGCAGCTTTTTCAATAATTTGTTTGTTTGAATCGTCAGCAAGCATTACTTTAAGTTCGGCAATATAATTTTCAGTTTCTGCCTTTTCTTTAATTAAAGCATCAAGCTCGCGCTGACTTTCGTTAAGTGTAGACCAAAGATTAACAAGATTTGCGAAAACATAAACGCAAACGAAAAGGCACAAAAGTTTTAAAATAACGCTGCGTTGACGGCGTGGTTTACGCTTCATAGCACTTTCCCTTTCTAATCTTTAATCTTTTGTTAGTATACAACACCTAACCCTGTTTTTTCAAGTCCTTTTTAAATAAATTTTTTGTTTTATTTAATATTATAGTGCAATATTTTGCCCATTTTTCAATTTTTTCAAAAAGCAACAACAAAACGCGGTTAAAAAAGTCAACAATTTTTGCTGAAATTTCGTTTAAAAACTTAAAAACCGCAAACAAAATTTTTACAAAAAAACGCGAAACGGTAAAAAAGCAAATAAGAAAACCAACCGCAATTCCAAAGATTATATATCCCCTGATTTCACCGTTTGACAGCGACATTAAAAGTAAAAATGTCAAAATTGAAATTATTAAAAAATAAATTAAATCTTCAAAAAATACTGAAAAAGCGGTGGGTTTATATAACTTTCTAAACGCTCTGAAAAGGTCATAAAAAAGACAATATCCCACCCCAAACAAAACCGAATATAAAAACGAAACGGCCTGAAAAGAACTGTCAATTTCCCACATAATTATTTGAAAATTTTACCAAAAAACGAGCCACCGCTATTTTGTGCGGTGTAAACAATAGCGTGAAATTTACCTTCTATAGAAATATCACCTGTTTTTGTGTTGAAATTTACAATTCGCAACTTTTCACCTTTAAGGGTCAACATACCCAAAACCGTATCAAGAACTACCGTTTCATCATCAAATGAAACGCATTCCCTAACCCCCGAAGCATTAAAATTTTTTCGGTTTTCTAAAATAATATTGCTGTTTGGCTTTAAAATTTCTTCCAAAATAAAACACCCCTTAAATTTATATTTAAAGGGTGTAAAAATTATTCAATTATTTTATACATTAAGGCGGCATCCTCTTTATGAATTGTTTCTAAAAGAGATAACACTTTTACCTTAACATTTCGTGTACCGAAAGAAATATCAATTTCATCGTTAATTTTAACATCATAAGATGCACGGGCAACCTTGCCGTTTACAAGCACCCTGCCCGCATCGCACGCCTCATTTGCAATAGTGCGGCGTTTAATAATTCGGGAAACTTTTAAATATTTATCTAATCTCACAATAAAACCTCTGATAAAAATTAAGCCGTCTAAAAAGACGGCTTAAAAGCAATTATTTAATAGCAGCTTTTAATGCAGCACCTGCTTTGAAAGCGGGAGCTTTAGAAGCAGCAATTTCAATCTTATCGCCGGTCTTGGGGTTGATACCTGTGCGAGCTGCGCGTTCAGCAACCTTGAAAGTACCAAAGCCGATAAGTTGAACAGAACCGCCTGCTTTTAATTCGGCAGCAACACTGTCAACGAAAGCTGCGAGAGCTTTTTCAGCGTCCTTTTTAGTAATGCCAGCTTTTTCAGCCATAGATGCAACTAATTCTGTTTTGTTCATGATAGAACCTCCAATAATTTTTTTAACGGCTAAACCGTTTTAGTAACTTGTCCGTACATACTATCGTACTATATATATATTTAACACACTTTTTTAAAAAAATCAATAGTTTTTTTGCACATATAATAAAAGTTATTAAAAAATTTGTAAAATTTTACACAAAATCGTCATTTTAATGTTAAAACATTACAAAATTGCTTTTATTACTGCCTCAACATAATCATAAAGCAAGGTCTCATCAGACAAATTCATATCATTATAAGCATCCTTTGCATCATTTCCCGCATCATCCGAAACACGTCTGATGGCCAAGAAAGGTACGTCTGAATAATTGCAAACATAAGCAATGGCGGCAGTTTCCATATCACAAGACATAGCACCAAACTGCTTTGCAAGGGTTTCTCTTACATTGTCGTCACAAATAAATCTATCGCCCGAAACCGCAGTGCCAATTTTCGCAGACGAAATAACACCCTTTGCAACATTTAAAAGTTGTTCATCTGCGTTATAAATATATGTAGGTTGTGCGGGTTTTTCACAAGGAGCATAACCAATCATTGTAAGGTCAAAATCGTGTTCTAAAAAACGGTCTGGGATGTTAATTTGACCGCGTGCAATGTTTGAAACACCGCCCGAAAGACCGTAATTTAAAATAACGTCACAGCCCATACTAATAAGGCAAACCGTTGCGGCAGCGGCATTAACCTTGCCAATACCGCACAACATTGAAATAACCTCAACCGAACCGTTTTCGGTATATATTTCAAATTTATGGGCTTCCCTTTTTAAAATTTCAAGCTTTTGAAAATCGCCTATTTCTACCCTGCTTCGTAATGCTTTATATTCGTCACCGTCGGCAACAACAATTCCTATTTTTTCAAAATTCATAATTTTCCTCTTTATTCTTCGGTTGTAAATTCAAGCTTTGCACCACAGTACGAACAAAAGATGGTGTCCTCTTCAATAGCGGCACCGCAAGCAGCACAAATTCGTTTTGCTTTTGCAGTTTTTATTGCTTTTTTAATTTCGCTTATTTCGGCAAGTTTTGCATCAATTTCAGAAACGATTTTATTTATTTCTTCAAATTCAATATCTTCGCCCTTTTGTCTTTTATAGCAAAGTTCACCCAATGTCTTATAATCTTTTGCTACCTTTGCTTCAAGAGATACAACATTAAATTTTTGTTTTCCTGTATCAACCGCTTCCTCGGTTGCTTTAATTGCAACATCAAAGGCATCCTTCGCTTTATCAAGCAAATTTTCAAACATATCCATAAACTTAAACTCCTTTAAAATTGATTATAAAATTCGGTTATACCCTGTTTTCTGTCGCAAATTTCAGAAAATCTGCTTATATATTCATACGGGTATTTAAAATTAAAAATGCGTTCAATTTTGTTGCCGTTTGGTTCACGAAGTTTTGTAACCGCCGATGCCCCACATGCCAAAATTGAATGGGTTTCATCCATTATGTAAACATTATAAAGACACTCATAACCCTTTTTGGCATAGCCAACATTTTCAAGGTTACCGACAGTCTTGCTTTGGCGGTACATATAATATGGCAAAATTTCATTTTCACACAAATAATTATAAGCAAAATCAACCATATCAGATGCGGTCTTACCCATCTCAATTTCGGGAAATTCACCGCTTTTGGTGAGATTTGATGCCCTTTTCATTGAAAGCGAATGAACCGTTACACTTTCGGGATTAAGTCCTACAACCGTTTTAACAGTATCACAAAAACTTTCAAAATTATCACCCGAAAGTCCTGCGATAAGGTCCATATTTATATTATCAAAACCACATTCGCGCGAAAGTTTAAACGCGGATATTGTATCACTTGCTGTATGTCTTCGACCAATATTATTTAAAACTTTATCGTTCATTGTTTGGGGGTTAATGCTAATTCGCGTTGCCCCACCTTGTTTTATTGCCAAAAGTTTTTCTTTTGTAATGGTGTCGGGTCTTCCCGCTTCGACAGTGTATTCCAAAACACCACTTAAATCAAAATTATCGCTTACCGTTTTCATAATTTTGGCAATTTGTTCACTTGAAAGGGTTGTCGGTGTTCCGCCGCCTATATAAACCGTCATCAAATTCAGATAGTTTTCTTTTGCAAATTGTGAGGTAATTTTAATTTCTTCACAAAGCAGTTCGACATACTGCGGAATATATGCTTTCGCCTTTTCAACCGAATGCGAAACAAACGAACAATAATTACATCTTGTTGGGCAAAACGGAATTGAAATATAAAGACTGAAACTATCACCCTTTGAAAGTGAAGTTATTGCATTTTCACCCGTTAAAGTTTCTTTACAAAGCGAAATTTTTTTGTCGCTTACCATTAAATAATTTTTAAAATAATCTTCGGTGAATTTTACGCCTTTTTCCTTTGAAATTCTTGAAAAAAGTTTTACCGGGCGAATTCCGGTTAAAATTCCCCACTGTGAAGTATAGTCAAAACATTCCTTTAAACAATTAAACAAACAAATTGCAAGACATAGTTCGCAATCCTTTTCATAATCGCCATTTACAAGGGCTATTTCGCGGGTTGAATGATATTGTTTGCCACCAAACAAAAGCGTCGCCTTGGCAAAATTTTCGCTAATTTCGGCAACGGCAACTTCATCACCGTCCGCCACATAATCTAAAATTTCAACCTTTTCAAAAGGCAAAAAAATTCTTATTAACTTTTCAAGCTCATATTTAAAGTCGTTATTTATTAAACAAAGCTTCATTTTAACCTCTTACATAAGGATTATAATATTTTTCATAACCTATTGTTGACTTTTCGCCGTGACCTGCCATAACAATAGTATCTTCGGGCAAGGTATAAAGTTTTTTAATCGATTTTTCAATTTCACCAAAACTGCCACCCAAAAAGTCAGTTCGGCCAATGCTTTCTTTAAAAAGTGTATCGCCCGAAAAAAGTATATTATCAACCAAAACCGAAACACTGCCAACCGTATGACCCGGTGTGTGAATCACATAAAAATTTATGTCACCAACCATAAACCCGTCGCCGTCTTTTAAAAGCAAATCGGCTGAAAATGGTTCTAATTCGGTGTGGAACATAACCGCCAAATTAACATAAGAATTTGAAAGCGCCTCGTTATCAAATTTACCAATAGCAATTTTTGTGTTGGTTTGGCGTGAAAGCTCTAATGCATAGCCAATATGGTCATAATGTGCGTGGGTTAAAATTATAAGCCGTTCTTTATTTTGAGCATTTTTTAAAAAGTCCAAAACTTCATTAGACTCAAAACCGGGGTCAATAACGACAGCCGCTGTTTCGCTTTCTATCAAATAACAATTAACCGCAATATTTCCAAGTGTTAGGGTTTTAATT
This sequence comes from Acutalibacteraceae bacterium, assembly GCA_045536615.1. GTDB lineage: Bacteria > Bacillota > Clostridia > Oscillospirales > Acutalibacteraceae > UBA737. The sequence continues at coordinate 6,365 of JAZSNW010000134.1, forward strand.
TCCATTTTTTCTCCAAATCTCTGTATCAAACAGTATCGTCACAGGTCCGTCATTAACAAGGGAAACCTTCATATCGGCACCAAAAATACCTTTTTGCACATTTTTAACGCCAAGTTCCTTTAACTTTTCGCAATAAATATCATAATATTCACTTGCGAGTTTTGGTTCCATCGCTTTTATAAATGATGGGCGGTTCCCTTTTTTAACATCGGCACAAAGTGTGAACTGCGAAATTGCCAAAATTTCGCCACCGATGTCCAAAATTGATTTATTCATCTTGTCGTTTTCGTCGCAAAAAACACGCAAATTAACCGTTTTATGCGCCAAAATATCAACATCTTCCAAGGTGTCACCCTCTGCCGCGCCGAATAAAATCATATATCCGTTTTCACAGCTTCCTACAATTTTGCCATCCACCGAAACCGAGGCACAGGACACCCTTTGAATAACTGCCTTCATTATTGATTTATCCTTTCCACGCTAAAAATACCGCCAATTTTCTCAATACGGGCAATAATGCTTTTCAAATGCTCAACACTTTCGGCGCTGATTGTCATTGTAACGGTACAGTTGCCGTCTTTAAGTTGGCGTGCGTTTATACTGTGAATAGGCACGCGCATATTGTTAATTGCATTCATAATGTCAATAACAATTCCCTGTCGGTCAATAGCCAATGCCGAAAGAGTTGAAGTAAAGTTTTCTTTCTTTGTTCCGTCCCAATAAGCGTTAATCCAACGGGCCGGCTCAGCACTTTGTTCGATATTACGGGGCACATTATTACAATCTCTTTTATGAATTGAAACACCGTGACCACGTGTAATATATCCAATAATATCATCACCCGGTAATGGGTTACAGCAATGAGAAAATTTAATAAGACAGTTGTCAACACCTTCGACAATAACACCGTCAGACGATTTTTTGGACCTAACTTGGCTTAATGGCACAATTTCAGGTGTCTTCTTTTCAGATGCAATTTTCTTAAAATCGTCTTTAATTCGCGGAATAATTTTTGAAAGCAAAATACCGCCATAACCAATTGCGGCATAAAATTCCTCGCCGTTTGCGAGTTTATATTTCCTTGCCAAATCTTCAATATATTCAGCCATTTCGCTGTCAGTAATGTCTATATTATTGCGGCGTAATTCTTTTTCAAATTCCGCTTTACCCGTAATAATATTTTCGGGGCGTTTTTCCTTTTTAAACCAAGAACGAATTTTTGCCTTTGCTGAAGAAGTAACTGCAATATTAAGCCAGTCACGGCTTGGGCCGTGCCCTGCCGAATTAGTAGTTAAAATTTCAATTACTTCGCCTGTTTTAACCTCATGGTCTATAGGCACAATTTTACCATCAACCTTTGCGCCAATCATTCTTGTACCAACGGCCGAGTGAATTTGGAATGCAAAGTCAACAATAGTAGCCCCCAAAGGCAGATTTATAACATCACCCTTTGGGGTCACGGCAAAAACATCCTCTTGCGAAAGGTCAACCTTAATGTTTTGAATAAGTTCGGTAGAATCGTCTGCGGCCTCTTGGTTTTCAATGATTTGGCGTATCCACGCAAGTCGGTCTTCAAGTTTCTTGTCGTTATCCTTAATACCCTCTTTATACTTCCAATGCGCCGCAATACCAAATTCGGCGGTGTGGTGCATTTCAAAAGTACGGATTTGAATTTCAAAAGGAATACCGCTTCGTCCGATAACGGTTGTGTGAAGTGACTGATACATATTGGGTTTTGGTGTTGAGATATAGTCCTTAAACCTGTTTGGAATAGGTCTGAACATATCGTGCATAATACCCAAAATGTTATAGCAATCGGTTACATTGTCGGTAATAATTCGTATCGCATAAATATCATAAATTTCGTCAAAATCGCGATTTTGAACAAACATTTTGCGATATATGCCGTGAACTGATTTAACACGCCCTTGGAATGAGAGTGTAACATTAGGCATTTCTTGTCTTAAACGCTCTTCAATGCGGTTTTTAATTTCACTAAGGATTTGTTCACGGTGACCTTTGCGATGCCTTAAAAGTTCTTCTATATCGTGGTAAGCCACGGGGTCAAGGTGCTTGATTGCCAAATCTTCAAGTTCTTCTTTAACAGGGCGAATACCCAAACGGTGTGCAATGGGGGCATAAATTTCAAGTGTTTCCACCGAAATATCCCTTTGCTTTTGTTCGCGCATTGCATCGATAGTGCGCATATTGTGAAGTCGGTCAGCTAATTTTATAATAATTACACGAATGTCCTGACCCATTGCAATAAGCATTTTTCTAAGACTTTCGGCTTGTTGCTGTTCTTTTGTTGAAAAGTTAAGTTTACCGATTTTGGTAACTCCGTCAACTAAAAGTGCAACTTCGGCCCCAAATTCACTTTTTATATATTCCAAAGAATATTCGGTGTCTTCAACAACATCGTGCAAAAGTGAAGCCGCAATAGACTGGCTATCCATACCAAGAGAAATAACAATCTTTGCAACATTAAACGGGTGGTAATAATAATCTTCACCCGAAACACGCTTTTGTCCCGCGTGGGCGGTAACACAAAGTGTATAGGCCTTTTCAACCATTTCATAATCAAAATTGCCGCCAAAGTTTTCCATATGGCATTTAAGGTCGTTTAAATTTTTAAGTTCTTCATTTGTCAAGGCCGTCACACTCCTTTACCAAAGCACTATATATGCCCGAATTTAATAAATTTGTTTTTTCGGTTGTTTTGTGTGAAAAATATCTTGAATTTTCAAAGCCGATAAGTTTTAAATCACACAAAACATCCAGCGAAATTTTTGTTTTTGCATAACCTAATTTATTTAAAAACATATTAACAACCTTTTCGGCAAATATACCGTTTGTGCCAATGGCACGATATACTTCGCCAATTTCATTTCTGGTTGGTGTTAATGCAAAAGCGTTATAATTTCTTTTTGACATGTAAGAATTATAATTTTCAAATTCTTTAAAAAAGTTTTCTTCTTTAAAAGAATTTTGGCGCATTTCTTTAATAACAACACTTATGTTATAGTTACCGTTAAAATAATTGGTTTGAACCGTAACCGCCAAATCAATAACATCGCCAATATTATAACAAAATTCATCAATATTTCCGCCAAAAAGCATTGCTTGAAATGCATTTTCGCCCTTTGTGAATAAAAGTTTTAAATGCTTGTTATTGCTAATGGGTGTAATTCTTTGTAAAGTAACACCGCAAACCGCAAAAACGGGTTCGGGGTTTTCAAATCCAAACGGTTCAAGCACTTTAATACTTTCAGATAAATCAACCGTTAAAGCTGACGGGTTTATTTTACAATCTAAATTCAGCACGGGCGGAATATATTCAAAACCATTTGCATAATCATTAACAGCTTTTCTAAAATCGGCAATGTTTTCGGTTTTTAAACTAACACCTGCCGCTTGGGAATGTCCGCCAAATTTTGTCAAAAATTCTTTCGAAGAATAAATTGCATCATAAAGCGAAAAGCCGTCATAACTTCTGCCTGAACCGTGTGCATCATCCCCGTCAACCGAAATAACAATGGCGGGTTTGCCGTATCTTTCGCATATACGAGAAGCCACAATACCCACAACACCGTGATGCCAATTTTCACCGTCAACAACAATTACACGGTCAAATTGATAATTATTTGTTTCAATTTTTAAAATTGCATCATCGCATATTTTCTTTTCGGTTTGTTGGCGCAAAGTATTGTCTTTATCAATTTCATTTGCGATTTCAAGCGCCTTTAACATATCATTGGTGGTTAAAAGTTCCACCGCTCTTTTTGCGTTACCCATTCTACCTGCGGCATTTATACGGGGACAAACACCAAATGCAATGCGCGAAGCATTTATTTGATTTAAATTAACCCCTGCAACACTTAAAAGCGCAGAAATACCAACCAAACAGTTTGACTTTTTAATCTTTTCAACGCCGTATTTCACAATAATTCGGTTTTCAAGAGTAAGGGGCATTATATCAGCAATTACAGCCACCGCTAAAATATCGGCATATTGTGGCAATAATTCTTCCGGTTCGGCACCTTCCATAACACAAATCAGTTTAAACGCAACTTCGGCGCCGCATATTTGCTTAAATGTTGATGGGCAGTCTTTTCTATGCGGGTCAACAACTGCTGCCGCACTTGGTAGTTTTTCGGGCGGAAGGTGGTGGTCAGTTACCACAACAGTTATGCCCATTTGGTTTGCAAGTTCAATTTCGTCAAAGCAAGAAATTCCATTATCGACAGTGATTATAACTTCAACACCATCATTTTTTAGTAACATTACCGCGTCCTTGTTCATACCGTAACCTTCGCTAAAGCGGTCAGGTATGTAATAAGTGCAGTTTGCGCCACGCTCTTTTAAATATCTGTAAATCAAAGATGTAGCGGTCACACCGTCACAGTCATAGTCGCCATAAATTGCAATTTTTTTATTTTCGACAATGCTTTTGTTAACAACATCGGCCGCATGCATTATATCAACAAGTTCATAAGTGTCGGAAAAATATGGCTCGTCAGACAAAAATTGTTCCAAATCTGTTGGGTCATTATACCCTCTGGAAGCAGCAATTAAAGCCACAATGGGTTCAACCTCACATTCAAGTGCAAGTTCTTTTGCCACAGTTTTATCAACCGATTTTATTTGCCATTTTTTATATGCCATATTTTTCACCACCTTTTAGATATAATAATCCAATATAATAATATATAATAACACTTTTATAGTTTTTTTTCAATAATTATATTAAAAAAACGCCCTTGCGGGCGTTAATTTTAACCTATTTTAAGTTTTAGGCGAAGTTTGTCGCTTATCATTGCAATAAATTCGGAATTGGTGGGCTTTCCGCGTTGGCTTTGAATTGTATAACCAAAATAAGAATTTAAAACATCGATGTCGCCTCTGTCCCACGCTACCTCAATAGCGTGGCGGATAGCTCTTTCAACTCTTGAAGGGGTTGTGGCGTGAAGTTTAGCAATTGTGGGATATAATAATTTAGTAACCGAATTTATAATTTCACTATCTTTAACCGCTAAAATTATTGATTCACGCAAATAATGATAACCCTTAATGTGTGCAGGCACACCGATTTGGTGCATTATTTCGGTAACCAAAATTTCAAGCTCGTTATCACCAATGGCATTGTTATTTACCAAAATGGGTGTTTTGTCATTTTTCCAACCTGAAAGTTTTATAATTCTTTCCGCCATTTGATTTGCATCAAAAGGTTTCAAAAAATAATAACAAGCCCCTGCATTTAAAATTTCTTTTTCAATTCGGGGGTTAGCATAACCCGATGTAACCATAACAAGCGGTGCATCCTTTTTATCCATTTTGCCAATCATATCCAAAACACCCAAAGCATCAAGATTTGGCATAAAAATTTCGGTAAGTAAAACATCCGGCTTTTCTTTTTTAACCGTTTCAATAACTTTTAAACCGTCTTTGGCGGTAAGAATTACATCCATACCATAGCTTTTAAGTACCTTTTCACAATTTTTTGAAAAATCATTGATATCGTCCGCAATTACAATTTTTAACTTTTTTTCCATAATATTTCCTCCGTTTTAATTGAATATGGCTATATATTACCATATTCTGACATATAAATCAAGCGATTTGTCAAAACTTGTTTATAAATGGTATAAATTTACACAAAAAGTATAAATTCGCCATTTTTCAACATAGCTTATTGACAAAAAATTCGGCAGCATTTAAAATTAAAACATAAAAGTAAAAAGGAATATGTTTATGAACAGCGAATTTTCTCGAACAGAAAATTTAATAGGAACTAATTCATTGAAAAAACTTGAAAACTGTCATATTGCGGTTTTTGGCGTTGGCGGTGTTGGTGGTTTTGTTGTCGAAGCACTTGCCCGTGCAGGTGTTGGTACAATTGATTTAATCGACAGCGACTGTGTGGATATCACAAACCTAAACCGACAAATTATTGCTTTGCACTCGACCATTGGCAAACAAAAGGTTGCGGTTATGCGTGACAGGGTTTTGGATATTAACCCCAATGCAAATGTTAATATATTTCCCCTATTGTTTTTGCCCGAAAATTCATCACAGTTTGATTTTTCAAAATATGATTATGTTATTGATGCGGTTGACAATGTGACCGCCAAAATTGAACTTGTGGTAAAATGCCAAGAAGCAAACACACCTATTATTGCTTCAATGGGCACAGGAAATAAACTTGATCCAACTAAATTCGAAATAACCGATATTTATAAAACCAGCGTTTGCCCGCTTGCAAAGGTTATGCGGTACGAACTTAAAAAACGCGATGTAAAAAAATTAAAGGTTTTATATTCGAAAGAACCACCAATAAAAACTTCTAACCGCACCCCCGCAAGTATTAGTTTTGTTCCCTCTGCCGCAGGGCTTATAATTGCCGGTGAAGTAATAAGGGATATAATAAAAGAAGAGCTTTGATAAGCTCTTCTTTTTATTCTTTCTCATTAAATCTCTCTAAAAACGAATGTACCTCACCCAAATCACAATCACGGTATGCGGGCATTGTTGCAAGGTTTACATTATGAAGACTTCTAAAAATGTTATCATCAGCGTGGGGGTTAATGGTTTTCATATATTTAATTAGTGCTTTTGTTTCCTTTCGTTTTGAAAGGTCTTCCCTGTCTTTACTGTCTTGAGTCAGCTTACAAGCACACTGCAAAAAGCGAAGTCCGTTATAGTTTGCCCAGCAAATAATATCAGCTTCCTTAACACGATAAAGCGGGCGGATTAACTGCATACCCTCAAAATTGGTGCTGTGAAGCTTTGGCAGCATTGTTTTAATTTCACTTGAATAGCACATACTCATTAAAACAGTTTCGATAACATCATCAAAATGGTGTCCTAAAGCGATTTTATTGCAACCAAGTTCTTTTGCTTTACTATAAAGACAACCACGACGCATACGGGCACACAAATAACAGGGCGAGCCACCAACGCGTGTGGTAACATCAAAAATATCGCTTTCAAAAATTGTTACAGGAATATTAAGTGTTTTCGCATTTTCTTCAATAAGTGCGCGATTTTCGGGGGTATAGCCGGGGTCCATAACCAAGAAAACAAGCTCAAAAGGATAGGCACTGTGCTTTTGTAACTGTTGCATACATTTTGCAAGTATCATCGAATCCTTACCGCCCGAAATACAAACGGCGATTTTGTCGTTTTCCTGTATAAGTTCATATTCTTGCACAGCGGCAATAAAATTAACCCAAATGGTTTTGCGGTATTTTTTTATTATACTGCGCTCAATTTCAATGTGTTTTTCAAATTCTCTCTTAGCCAAAATAAACTCCTAAAAAATAAAAATCCGTTGTAGATATATTATACCTACAACGGATTAAAATTTCAATAATAATTATGCGGTTTTCTTGTTGGTAACTGCTTTAATAACAAAGAGAACAGCTACTGTAAGAACTGATGAAAACACAAGAGAAATCCAAGCGTTTTGAACAAATCCGGCAAAAATGTAACTCACGAAAGAAATGCCTGCAACTGTTAATGCATAAGGAATTTGTGTTGAAACGTGGTTGATATGGTCGCATTGTGCACCTGCTGATGACATAATGGTT